>JACVCA010000033.1 GCA_016742295.1 Alphaproteobacteria bacterium
TAAAACTTCAGCTTCAGCGCAGAGATTTATCCCTTCTCTGGGTTTAATGCTCAATTTTCTTAAAGTAGGCCGTTACAAACATAAAGCAGATGACTACAGAGAAAAGTTCAAAAATGCTCTTAATATTTTTAATGAGATTGTAAATTCATACCACCACTATGCCTAAATTAAAGAGCCCATCCTCATCTTTATTTCCTTCCCAAACAAGTTGACGGCGCCATCCGACATAAAGAAAACCCCCGGTCTTTGTTTATGAATGAATGTCACAAACTAAAAACTCAAACAACTAGACGGCACCTTTTGAGGAATTAAAAATATTGTAGGAATCTGAAGCTTGTGAATTTTTAATTTTGCTCCCCATATGCTCCCCTAAAGACTTTAAAATTTTTATAGGCTGTTAGAAATCATTGCATACACTGGTGCCGGATGCAAGATTCGAACTCGCGACCTACTGATTACAAATCAGTTACCCCTTATATCGTCCTAGATCTAGGAATATCTAATAATGTATATATTTCAATACATTTTTTATAATTCATCCTACATAAATATCTATAAAAATACCCTCAAATCTTTTTTAATTGCTTCCGGATTGCTTCCGTTTTAGTATTACATCAGCTGAAGAGATTAGCTAGGTTTAAGCCTTCGCTTAACCTAATCAGTAAATTATAGTTAAAAGGAAACTTCATGATCGTAGGAAAAAAGTTAACCAAACGGTTTGTGGAAAGTATTACTTCTTATGAGAAAGATGAAATTCTTTTATGGGATTCAGAGTTAAAAGGATTTGGAATTAGAATATTCCCAACAGGACGCAAAACCTACTTTGTGCAATATCGTAATCAATTTAATCGTACACGGCGTAAAAAAATCGGGGTTCATGGTGTTGTAACCGCTGAACAGGCTCGTGAAGAAGCTAAAAAGCTTTTGGGAGATATTGCTAGAGGAGAAGATCCCTCACAAAAATCTCAGATATCAAGACAAAAACCAAACATGATAGACTTAGTTAATCGATATCTTGAAGTTCATGCTAAAGCAAATAAAAGAGTAAAAGGCTATAATGAAGACAAGAGGATACTGGAAAATATAATACTTAAAAATTGGGGGGATAAAAAGGTTGAAGAAGTTACTACCTATGACTTTCAGTTTTTACATTACGAGTTAAAAGATACTCCCTACATGGCTAATCGAGTTCGCGCATTATTAAGCAAGATGTTTAATCTGGCTCTCCAATGGAAATGGATTACTGAAAATCTTGTAACTAACGTTGCTAAATACCAGGAACATAAACGTGATCGCTGGCTAAGTAACCAAGAGCTTCAGAGGCTATGGAGTGTTTTAAATGAATACCATAACCAAAGTGTTGCAAATGCTATCCGCCTCTTAGTTTTTACAGGATCACGCCGGAACGAGGTATTAGGAGCAACATGGGATCAGTTTGATCTCGATAAAGGAGTTTGGACAAAGCCTGCTCATACAACAAAACAAAATAAAATGGCTCATCTTCCTTTATCGTCTCAAACAATTACAATTTTAGAGGAAATGAAAACAATAGCTTCTACAAAATACCTTTTCCCGGGAAAAGTCCCCGGAAAACCTCTCCAAGATATTAAGAAAGCGTGGGAAACAATTCGAAAGAAGGCTGGGTTACCTGCTGTCCGTCTTCATGATTTACGGCACACTCATGCCTCCCACCTTGTCTCAAGCGGGTTAAGCTTAAGTATTGTTGGAAAGCTCTTAGGCCATACGCAAGCGTCAACCACCCAAAGATACGCTCATCTAGCTGATGAGCCATTAAGACAAGCAACAGAGTTTTTTGGAAGCAAGGTTGATAAGCTGACCTTGAAGCAAGTCAAACCTTAGTTACTAAACATTTGCTCTAATTCTTAAGCAGCGGATTACATGAAAATTTTAACCCCTGTTATTTGTTGCTCATAGAAAGCTTTAAGAAGTTCGTAAGTGAGTGAGATTTTTTGCATAAAAACGTCTTTTGGGTTTTGCACCGCTTGAATTTCCTCAAAAAATTCCTTTTCTCCTTTAACACTGCTTTTGGGTAACATAACCATATTATATCCAACAAGGTCCTTTTGCTTAATACCGCTAATATCTTCATAATATTGTAAGATTTGCATAATATGTATGCCAGTATTTCTAAGATAAATTTTCTCGAGATTTTCAAGGGGCTTTACTATGGAAGACAGAGCGATATGAGACATGGGGATTTGATCTAAACTGAGAATCTTTAGGTTAGAAAACATATTACAATCTAATTTTTGGTGAAAACCATCGATGGTAATACGTGTACGGGATAAATCGAGCACCTCTAAGGGTAATTTGCCAATATTATCCAATCCTTGGTCGGTTATATCCGTATCGAAAAGTAACAACTCCTTTAAGGAGAGGAGGTTTGATAAATGTTTTAAGGCACTATCTGTAATAGGGTGCCCTGATAAATTAAGTTTAGTAAGAAAGGGAAAAGTATGAACATGTATTAAGTCTTGATTGAGAAATTGATGGCCTGATTTTTGAGCTCTAGATAGGTCAATAGCCTGCAAAGTTCGGTTGCTTTTCAACTCTTCAAAGACTTTATTGCAAATATTGGTATTTCGTAAAGTAAGGATTTTCAGGTTGGTTAAACCTTTTATATATTTAATTGCTTCGTCGTTAATTTGAGGCCCTTCTAAGCTAAGATCTTCTAGACTCAATAACTTTGAAACATAATAAAGCATATTGACCCTAAGCTCGGGACTCCCACGTAAGTCCAGCATCTGCAGGTTTGGGAGCTGAGAGCGAATATTGTCAAAAATGAATTGATTGTCCTTAAAACTATTAAGGACAAGACCGTTAATATTAAATTTAAATAAATTCTTCAAATCATCTAAATACTCAGGGGCTGTAGTATTTAGGTGATAAAGGGTTAAAGTACACGGAACGGCCTGTAAGAGGGTATCAAATTCTTTGCTCACTAAACGATACGTCAAGAATTTACTGTTTTCTGTTGCATTCCTAGCTGCAGAATTTCTAGATTCACTCATAGTATTGTTGGATTGTTTTAGAAAAGTAAGAATATACAGCTTTACCTCAGTGGCTAAGGAAGACCAATTAGTCGCTAAGGCAACACCCCTAACAGCCTGCTTCTGGGCGTCATCGACAGTAACTAACGTTAAGGAAGTGGTTGTTGAGTTATTACTAAAATCTGTTGTTTCTAACTTTTGTAAACCTCTTTGGTTCCCTGAAGTAGAATGGTTTCGGCGTGCTTTACGAGCTCGCCGCTGTGAAGCAGCCTCTTTCTTTGCTAGAGAAAAATCCTCAGTTTTATTATGCATGGAAGCTCCAAAAATAAAAGGAGCCTCTGTAGCTTCCGAAGCATTCGAAGGTAAAATAGGAGAACCCCCAAGATTAAAGCCAAACGTAAAAGGATTATTATCGCCTGATGAAGTACTGGAAACTGTATTATTTGAGGGCTGTAAACTGAAAACTTGATTAGGCCTTCCAGGGGAAGTCTGGTTTTCACACGGTTCATTTTCTTGCGGCTTTGAAGCCAATATTGAATTTGCCAACGTACAAAAGAATAGAATTATGAGAGACATTTTCTTCATTGTACGCATATGAAATGAAAGCCTATTTATACTTAACGTTAAGACTTTTCCGATAAGCTCTAAAGATTTAAAAAGCGTTTTGCCTGGGTGCCTCAATACTGGAATAATATTGGATATAAACATCCCTAAGCTTAGTCTTAACTTTTGATGTATTGCTACCTTTGCCATTCGTTCCTCCTATTCTTCTATTTTTTCTTTTCCTTTGGTATCCAATTTTTCTCTAGTGAGAGGTGGAAGGTTAATGGAGGGGGTTGATTTGACAGCCCAGCGTTGAGAAGTGTTTGGCGGTTTGTTACTCTTAGTAGGCTGAGAACTTTTCTGCTGGTATGTAGCTTTAGGATTATGAGTACTCTGTTTTTTTGGATGTAGATTTGTATTGTTTGTTTCAGATGTTGTCTTCGATCTTGATGTTGATTGATTGTTAGATTTGACTTCAGGACCAATTTTATTTTTTGGTGAGGGTAGAGAAGAAGAAGGCTCACTCTCCGAAGATGATGGGTAGCCTTTGTTCACCTTTTTTTCAGCAACAGGTTGAGAAGTGGAGGGTCCTGCTTTTTCTGATCCATATTTCTTAACTTTATATGTGCTTAATTGACGAACTTGTTTAGTAGGTTTAGCTAAGGCTTTAATTTTTTGTTTGTCCTTAATATTCTTTTCTTGTTGTTCATAAAGTTGATTAAATACTGAACGATAAGCGTTTTCTCTTGCTTTTTCAGTTGAAAATTCTGTTCCTTGTCCTTTAATTTCGTCATTAACTGTAACGCTAAATTCATAGATACCAGGGACTATTTTTTCTTCTTTTAATATGAATTGGACATCAGGAATCTTATCTTGATCATACCATTCTCTTAACATTGACCTACCCTGCTTGCTAGGATCTTTTTGATCAATTTTTCCTGCTTTAACTAAATTCTCACATGCTTTGTTAGCGGCATTTTCTTTTGCTTCCTCTTTTGTAGACCCAGCACCTTCACCTAGAATGTCACCTCCGACTTGGACTTGAAACGTAAAATGACGAGTAGGTTGGCTTAAAACTATTGACTTAGAAACACAAGAAAGGCCTTTAGAAACGCAATAGTTATTTACAAATTTTGTAAAACTCTGAGAATGAGGGTCTAATACTTTTGGAGTAATTAATTCTCTTTGTGCTAGAATGTTAAGGGCATTTCGCGCAGCATCTTGTTCTGCCCCATCGATTGTATAACCAAAGCCTGTGATCACGTGCCCAATCTGTGCCCCCACAATGCTAACGATAAAAACAGGATAATCATGCTCGTCTAATTCTAAAAGAGGACTACTATATGCCGGTCTATCGTCGCAGAATTGTGTTAATACCTTAGTGAGCATAGATTTTGGATTATCCGCATCCAGGCTTTGAGTTTCAGCTAAATCTTCTAGAATTATCTTAAGACGAGACGAAGTAGGGACATCTTCTGTTAAAGGAATTTCGATTTCAGGTTCTTTTTCTATACGGCGGTTTCTTTCAGTTTCTAAAACACGGCGGTCTTTTTCAACTTCTAAAACCTCTTGCCATTTTTTCTCTAAAATATGTACATCCAATATTCTTAGAACAAACTTTCTTGAATTATTGAGCCCATTTTTTGGATTATCATTAAAAATAGCGCCTATTAGGGCTTCAATAACATTGCAATATTCACAAGTTATTTTTCCTGGAAAAGGTAAATAACGTTCTATTTCCAAATTATTGTTATAAACTTCTGCTAATGTTTTATTTTGAGTCAGCAAATCGTATAACTTACTAAGTTGCCTTCTCTTTTGCTCGGGAAACAAATCTAAAATACGCTCTCTAATAATAAGCCCAAGAACCGCATCGCCTATGAATTCTAAATGTTGGTATTTTAGTTCAGAGTTTTGTAAGCTTGGCGGTAATAAAGGGTGTAAAGCTTCTCTAAGAAGAGTTTCATTCTGAAATTCGTAATGTATGTGCTTGTATAATCCTTTTACATCAATCTCATCACCCTTAGAAAAGTTTTCCTCAATAAGTTCATAACTATCTTTATTTTTCTTATTACTTGCTAAGCATTCATAATGAAAAGAGGTCCAAATACAGGCAACAAGCGTACAATTGGTTATTATTTTTATGATATAGGCCTTAAAATGTGAACGATGATTTTGATTCATCGCAGCCCCCCTTTATCAACTTTTCTTATTTAAATTTGACCCAATGATAAAAGCTGTTTGCTAAAATGTCAATAAACCCGCATTCTTAAAATATGATTATAAAGATAGCAAGAAAATAAAAGATCTAATTTAATTGATTGAGGGAAAAAGAGAATGAATAAGCATAGCAATCCTCATTAAAAAATTATAATTACTTAATTTAATGCAAATATTTTCTTTGTTTTAATTTGTTCTCTTCCTTTGTCCAATAACACATATTGGAATAAACATTCTGAACAGAAACATAAAAATTATCTCCTGAAGGAATCAAATTGCGAAAGATACTGAGAAAACGTTCATTGTTCCAATCCCAATCTTTTGGGTCATTCAGATGTTTTCTGACTTCTAACTCTATATGAGAATTACTCAGAAATTGAGCACCGTGAAAGTATCTTAAACTTATCTCCTCAGTATGGGTTGGGTTTTTTGTTTGAATAGCAAGGAGATGAGCCTTATATACTTTCTTATTTCTAAGGGCCTTATAGTCTTTAGGATCATAACCTATGTAAGCTTGGACCCAATGTCCATTGCTCTCTGCTTTTCCCCTTATAGCTATGATCTCTGTTAAATGCTCGGAATCTGGAATAAGGATGCCTTGCCCTGGTGCTGAAATATGGCCTTCTATAGCTGAAGAAAAAAATACTTTAAGCTCACCAATACTATAGACAGGTAAAGGATCACAACACTGAAGAGGAAAGGAAGTCATATTTTTTAACTTCTTCGCCTTATACTCATTATAGAATTTTATATTACATCCTGTGTAATATTCAATTTGGTGCATTTGAGACTCATCCAGATCAATATAGCGGTTTGAGGCAAGTGCATAAGGTGAACTAATAACTGACAGGAGGATTATAATCTTTAGGAAATATTTCATCTCTTATCTCTTCTTAAGTTTATTCAAATTTATTAGATATGAGTTTAGCTGAAAAATTATTAAATGGCATTAAAAAACATCCATAGAAGAATATATCCTGAAGACTCTTAGCGCGTTACTTGATGTTTAAGTTGCCTCATTTTATATTCCTGCTTTATAAGCTTATCCAGTTTAGGCTTCATGTTCTTTTGATATTCAGAATAAACATCATTTTGTAATTGCTTGAGTTGTTGGCTGCTAGGGGACAATCCTGTCTCAAAGGCATGACGCTTAAAGGCTTCAAACTCTCGACGAGTTACATACTCTACCACAGCATTAATACGGGCAATGTCTTGCTTATTTGGCTTGCTGTTTAAGTTTTGACTAAGGGTGTCTTTCAACTCAGAGGGTAAGGCTGACATACGTTGTTCTTGATATTGAACGCCTGCTTTAAGAATTTCTATCTGTTTAGGAGTTGGTGGAGTACCATACCGTTCTTGGTGGCGCACCACCTCATTGGCCATCCGACTTGCCGTATAATTTGATAAGTTTAGCTGAGTTTGGTAAGTTTTTGCTTTCTTAGCTTGCAGCTTTTGATTCTTAGTTAACTCCTGACAAGCCAGTTGATTAAGCTTTTGGCTTTGTAGGGGTTTTTTACCTTCTCGCATCGCTTGCTCATAGAGCCTACCTTTAATTAAGGCAATCCGCTCGGCATAAGCTCTTATCTTTAGTCTTTCTGTGGAAGGTATATGGTCTTTGTCGAAGGATTCCTTCCAGTTTTTGATGTAAGCTTTCTCGATCCGCTGGATTCGCTCTTCTTCATAAAACGCTCTATGCATAAAGATCCGAAGATCTTCTTTTTGCGGCTGCTTTTGCGTATGAGCCCTAAAGTTCACTACCTGCTCGGTGACGTTTCGGGCAATCTTATCGATTAGCTTTATGTCATTTTCATTCAGCTCATGGTCTTGAGTCTGAAGGAGATGAGTTTTGAAAATATTTCTCAGATCAGACCCTGCTTGCGTTTGAATCACTCGCGCTTCAAGGGATGCTGGTTTGTCCTGTCTTGCTTGGGATAGTGAGAGCTTCTCTTGCATGCGGGTTGTTGCCATTGTATTCCCAGACAGCTTCTCAGCATCTAACTGTGTTACTGCATTCTCTTCGTACCTATTTCCTTTTCGATGTGCCGTATTGAATGCAGTTAGATCTGCCTCTCCTTCAGGAATGCCTCGTTGATTCAGAGGGGAATTAACGCACCCCTTGCTTTCCTTTTCAGCCCCTAAGAGCTTTGCTCGTTCGGCTTCAGTGAGACTATCTTCGATTGGAAATACAATATCAGTTTCACGCTTTTTACCCAGGAATTGGATACAGACTTCTTGCCAACCCCGTTTTGAGACATATTTGATGGCCTCTAATTGATTACCGATCTGGTTCAAGGCTTTGGTCATGAGATAGTTATCATCTCTCATAAGAGCATAAGCTTGATCTGAGCTCACGTAATCAATCCCCATGAGTTTCTCATTCATGCGGGAGAGCTTGTCCCTGAAGATCTCATCACGCCAGAAATCCAATTTTGATCCAAACACCTTTAAAGACTCTTTATGCCGTGTCATGCCTACGTAACTCAGATTGCGGTACATTTCCCGTGAGGCTAAAAGAAAACACTTATCGGCGTCAGCCCCTTGGGTCTTATGGATGGTTGCAGCCCACCCTTGATCAAAATAAGGATACAATTTTGGTGCAAAAGAAACTGTTTTGTTCTGACCGTCTTTATGATGGCTATCAAGCTGCACTTGAATCGTTTGACAGGTTAAAGAGGTTATTGTTCCTAGTGTGCCATTACTCACGCCTAAACCGTTATCATTGCGTGTGAAAAGCAAGCGGTCGCCTACGGCAAAATGTCGCTCTTCTTTCAAAAGGATTTTATCTTTAAAGTCATTTTCGTCTTGCCGGTGTATGGTAAAGAGGTACTCTTCTTTACCAATCTTACCGTCCTGCTTAAGCAAGCCCCGCACCTCTTCATTCATACTGCGCGTGTCTTTATTGGTATAAGCAAACATAAGATGAGACTTTTCAGGATGTGCCTTAAGTGAAGTTAAAAAGGCTTCAATAACCTTTTGTTTGGTCAAAGCCTTTATATCACAAACATGTCTATCTTGATGTTCGTCAAGTTGAGGTAAATTCCACTTGATCTCTAAGGCTTTTGCTTGCATCAATTGCTGCTGCTTGGGTAAAGATCGATCTACAAACCATAAGGCATATACTTGGGGATCAACGCCAAGCTCTTTCATGAAGGGTTTGCAAAAGGTGAGGTTATCATGTATATGCTTGACATAATCTTCTCGTTTCATCTTCCATTCCTGGTAAAGATTGTAATCTTGATGGCCAGCAAGTTCCTTAGAGGATGGTCTATGACTAAAACCCATTTCCTTAAAGTCTTCAAGCATACTATGGTAGATATTGCCTGCCACGCGTCGTGAAAGGTTATAAAACTCAACCACCCTCCGATGATCCTGATTCTCTTTTAAGGTTTTAAGATCAGGAACCTTCTCTTCAACAAACTCAATACAACCTTTCTTGTAATAAGCTTCAATGGCTTCACGGGTTTTAAGTTGACCAAAAAGCTTAGTAGCCTCTTTCTGCCAATCTTCTTTCTGCCGTACAATGGTCTCAAGTTTAGCAAACCCTATGCGCTCTGTTACCAAGCGTAATGCTGCCCCTGCCTCAACAGGTTGGAGTTGAGCTCCATCTCCAACAATAACGGCTTTAACCCCCAGAGTATTTACAGCTTTTAAGAAACTTTCAAACCTCTCCGTATCGACCATCCCTGCTTCATCTAGCATCAAAATTGATTTAGGAGAATACTGGCACCGACCTGAATCAAACTCGTGTAAGAAC
>JACVCA010000034.1 GCA_016742295.1 Alphaproteobacteria bacterium
AAAAGTTAATGAAAAAGAAAAAAAAATCATTTTAGAATATTTTTAATTACTTTATCTTATTTGTTTAATTAATGAATAGTACTTAACTTGAACTTTTGTTTTGTGTTTGGCCTCTTCAAGATTTTATACTAGAATATATTATTTTTTAGATGGAGAAAAGATTACAGTTTGGGCAACTGAAATTGCTGATATAGAAATTTATAAAGCTCCTGGCGCGATTATTATTAACTGGAATCAGCATGTTGTATGTAGTGAAGTTATATTAATTATAAACGTAGATGATCAAAATAAGATGAATCTTCTTAAAGCTAATCATAAAAGGTTAAAATGAATGAAAAATGTAAAGTTGTTTTACGTGTCCTGGTATAATATTAATGATACTTATAATTTATTTCCAGCTTACTTAAAAAATTTTGATGATTTGGAAGTAATAGATATTAACCTTCACGATTATGAGAGTATAAAAAGAGCATTAAAATCAACATCAGTTTTAATTATAGATCACTCTATCTTTGCAGCAAGCCTTTATCAAAAAAATCAGACTATAAATGTTTATATTCAAAATTTTAAAAATACTAGTTTTTACAACTCCGTATGGAATTTGTTAGTTAATTTTAATTCTAGAAAGGTTTATATTGCGAGTGGGTGGGATTTGCATTGGACAAGTTTAGAAAGTAATCAAGAGATTATAAAATCTTTTGATGCGATAGCGTGGTTGTATGAAAAAAAACCCACTTCTTTTAGGGATGTTTCTGAAGATTTCCAAGATTCATGGATGAGAACTCACACATGCCCACAAGAAAATTGGGATTTTATACGCCAACATGTATCGTCACGTTTTGAGCTTACGCATTTTGTTTCTCATAAACTTAAGAAAAAAAGGAAACTATGGGATGTTGTAGTGCCTGGTGTTACTTATCAAACCCGTGCCTGCTTTAAGAAGCAAGTGATCAAAAATTCTGAAATCTCAATCGCCCCTTATGACTACTTATTAACGGCTGGTAATCTAGTTACAAACCGATTGCAAAAAATTAACATTCGCTTCAGGAAGAATCTGCAGGAGTTCTTGATTTCTCACTCCAAGATTACTTTCGTTTGTGGAAGTGGATACAATTATCCGGTTAGAAAATTTTTTGAAGTACCCACTGCAAATAGCCTTTTGCTTGCTCTTCCTTTTAATGGCTTTTCTGATTTTGGTTTTATAAAAGATCAAAATTGCGTTGTAGTTGACTTTTCTAATATTCAAGAGCAGGTGAAAGATTTATCAAAGCATGAAGATTATGCTTGTATGTTAGCCAATAATTTACAAGAAAGTATTTATTCTCGACATAATATTCATAAGCGTGCTATGGAATTTATTAAATTTATAATATATATCTATAATGGTGAAAATGTTATTGCCGAGTTTAAAAATGGAAACTTTGATTATTATGTTTAAATAGGACAAGCTTAATGAAAAAATATAATCATAGAAATTTTGGTCATATTCCAAGCTACTCTTTAAAAACAAATTTTTTATCTTTCTTATTTGGTGTTCCTAATCTCTTTAAAAGACTGCAAGCAAGATGCATAATGAGTGCTATCGGTGTTAACCGACAAGAAAAAATTCTAGATTTTGGGTGTGGTTCAGGTTATTTAACGATTGAAATGCATCGTGCAGGAGCAAAAGCTTTTGGTTTAGATGTTTATAAAGCCCCTACGCACGTTGCGTTGAAAGAATGCTATGATATTGAGATAAATATTGTAGAAAGTGGTGAGAGGAGCCCTTATCCGGATAATTTTTTTGATAAGATTTTAGCATCAGAGATTTTGCCAATGATACCTCACCCAAGAAATTTTTTGATTGAATTAAAAAGACTTCTGAAATCTTCAGGAACTCTGGTTTTGGTTAATGGCTTCGGACATCCAGCAATTGAAAAATTGTATACAAAAAAAGGGCTTTTATATAAGCTTCTCAAAAAATTATATAGAGAGCAGTTTCCTTCTAGTTACCTTGACTATACAAGATTATTAAATAAGTCGTTTGGTACAGCTCAGGCCACCTTTTTATCTCTTCAATCCATAGAAGACGTATTAAAAGAGCTAAACTTTGAGATTAAAGAAATTAAACCTTCTTTAAAAGAATCTGTCGCTAATAAACTCTCGTTAATTCAATTTATCTATTACCTAAAAAATGGTAAAGCTATTTTGCCTTCTTGGATGTTTTATGTATGGTATCCGATTCTTAGAGTTATAACTCTTGTAACCTACAAAAATTGTTCAAATCATTTGATCATTTCCGCCACAAAGGCTTGAAAAAAATGCAATTTTTCAAAAAGGTAAAAAGGGTACTTAAAGAAAAAAGAATTGAAATCTACTCTAAAGCTGTTAACCTTCCATTCGTTTATGCGCCATACGAATTAAAGTTGTATGAAGAATATTTATCTAGGCTTAAGCATGATACGCGTATAAATTTTATATCCTTCAATGATTGTATAGATAATACGAAAATAAATTTTGTATTTAGGCATGATTTAGATACGCTAGATTGTTTAAAAAATTCAGGGAAATTAATAGATTTACACATTAAACATATGATCCCCCTCACCATCTTTGTACGTATGGATGACATAGATTATAGCTCTAAGGCTTCATATAAGTATTTATCAAAGTATGTTGAGAGCTGGCCCATAGGATTACATAGTTCTTGTTATATAGATAACAACCCTATAGATGCTTTTAAAATTGAAATCGAAAAATTTGAGGCAATTTACAAATTTATTCCTAAATTTTTAACATTACATGGGTTAGGATCTTATAAATATGATGCGCGGATGGAATTTATAAAATTTATTTCAGAATTTTATCAAAGGTATAACTTGGAATTTGCTGATTTTATCTCGAAGATGAGAACATACAATTATGTAGTACAAGATTGTCATTTAATGGAAGGAAAAAGATACTTAAAGCATGATATCTTAGAACTCCCTCCAAAACATGCAGGTTCTTGTTATTTATTTCTTGCGCACCCTTGTTATTGGAGATGATTTACTATATAACTCTCTTATTTTTTATCATTTTCTTCTTGCTCGCTTTATATCTGCGGATCAACCCACTTATAAGATTATATATTCCCATAAGCACAGATGAGGCCTTTCACTTTTATTATATAAATCTCATACAAGGAAATAATAATGTAGTCCCAAAAATAAATCAGCTAGCTACAGGTGGGCCTAATTTTTGCACATACCCCTCTTTTTATCATCGGTTACTTTCCTATCTTCCTAGTAAGTTTATAAAAAAATATGGGTGCTTTTCTTCATTTGTGTATGATTGCACTTCGATTGTATTTCTCACTTTCTTTTTACAAAAATACCGCATAATAACAATTCAAGATTTTTTTATAATGCTAGCTACATTTTTAATTTTTCCTTCACTTACTTTTCAATCTATAGGCCCAAGGGCGTACTCTTTAACTCCAAGAAATTTCTCTCAGCTTCTCTGTACTTTAGGGTATGTTTTTATTTTAATGTACCTTGAAGATTATAATATAATGATCTTACAGTTAGGGGCAATATGCCTTTCGCTAAGCTTATTAAGTTCTAAATTTACGGTACAATACGTGTCTTTTATGACTATTGGATTCTCTTTTGTATATCTTTCTCCTTATCCACTTTTACTATTTTTAAATATTGTAGCTTGGTCATTTGTACTTGATAGAAAAAATTTTCTATCACAAATTAAGGGACAAATATTGCACTCTCATTGGTATATATTAGAAGGTATTAAATTTATTGAAGAACGGTGGGAATGGATTAAATTGCTTCAATTGCTCTTAGCGTTTGACTTAAGACAAGCATGGCAATTAATTATGTTTCATAATCCAGTCACAAGGGGGATTATTCTTAATCTTCCTTTTTTTCTGTTGCTAGCTCAAATTAATAATATAGCTTCTTTCGATTCTTTGGAATATTTTTCCTTAGTGATTATATCAATTTCTGTATTTTTATGGAGTTTAACTCAATTTTCGATTTTTCGAGCATTTGGTGAACCTGAACGATATCTAGAATTTTCGATTCCTGCATTTTTTTATCTCTTTTATTCTTTACCATTTTCAAATACTTTAAAAGCATTTGCATTGTTTTATTCATTGGCTTTTTATGCTTATAATTTATATTTAATGAATAAAGCCAAGACATTCAAAACCTATCAGTCGATTACTGAAGCACAGTCTCTTTTAAAGTCTGAAAATGTAAAGAATTTGTTATGTGCCACAAACAATGAAACTTATTTATTTGCAGAAAAGCATAATATTTTGGTAGGCTTCTTCATAAATAATATTTATTCCGATTTTTATCATTTCTTCTATGAAAAATATCCCGATGTTAATCCAAATAATTTAAAAGAACTATGCTCCAGATATAAAGTGTCTCATATTTTGATAAATAAATTGCGCAAGATATCGGTTAAATATGATACATCTTTTGGAAAAACCATTTTCGAGAATGATATATATAAAATTATCAGAGTAAAATAAAATGAAAATTAAAAAACTCGTTTATTTGACTCTCAGCCCATTTCTTGAATTAGGTGCTTTAATAATTATTGTATGCAGTATCTTTTTCCAGCGTTTTTTCTTTTTAAAAAATAAAAACTCAGTTTTCATGGGCATGATGCATATTAACAACTGGACTTATGTAGCCCAAGCTATACGTAAAAGAGGTTACTATGTCCAAGTTGTTCCATGGATGATTCCTAAACATGAAGAAAATATTATTCTTTACGATATAAATTTGAAGCAGCAGCACCCCTTTCTATATTCTAATTTTATTGGTCAATATTTTTTGTCTTTTTGGATTTTTATATGGGCCATTTATAAGTTTGAGATATTTGTACTATCATTTCGTAATCGACTTCTTGATCGGACTATATGGTTGAAATGGTTTGAGATCCCTTTATTACACTTAGCAGGAAAGAAGGTTATATTAAATACATATGGTGGAGATGTGGCAACTCCAAGGTTAAGAAAACGGCCAGAATTAAAGTATAGCTTATATGATGGATATTTAGCTGATCCTCAGTACCGTGCTTATAATGAGAAAGCTATTGCAAGGAATACCCGTATTCTTGAAAAACAAGCTGATTTTATCATTAGTGCTATTGATCATGTTGATTACCTTAATCGAGTTGATGCTTATTTGCACTTGCGTTGTATTGATACGGAAAACATTCAGCCCAAGTTTGAGACAAATAATAAAACCCCTATTTTAATTCATGCCCCAAATCATCGATTAGTAAAAGGTACTGAGCAAATTATAGCAGCAGTAGAATCACTGAATAAAAGAGGCTTACAGTGTGACTTGAGAGTTATTGAAAATACGTCTAACTCTAAACTTCTAGAAATAATAAAAGAGGCAGATGCAGTCGTGGATCAGTTGCTACTTGGCACATATGCCCGATTCTCTATCGAAGCTATGGCTCTTGGAAAACCTGTCTTTTGTTATTTAAGACAAGATTTATATCAGTTTAATCCTATATGGAATGATTGTCCGATTATTAATGTTAACCCTGACACAATTGAGAGTGTTCTAGAAAAATTTTTAAAAAACTCAAAGAAAGAGCAAGTTAATATAGGGCGTAAGGGGAGAAAATATATCGAGACTTATCATAGCTTAGAGTATATTGGAAAACGCTTTGATGAAATAATTCAAAAGGTAGTAAATAATGGCTCAAATTGATAAAGCAGGGACCTCCTATTGGGACACAAATTGGTCTCATGTTGATTTTCCCAAGCAATTTGATCATACAGATACTGCCCTAGATAATTACTTTAACCTAGAATTGGATAAATTTTTTCAAAGATTTCTTCAAGATAAAAAGGGATTGAGTGTTCTTGAAATTGGGTGTGCTAACTCCATCTGGCCAATCTATTTTCATAAATATTTTGATGCAAAAGTGTCTGGTTTAGATTATTCGGAAGTAGGTTGTGAAAAAAGTAGGGCGCTTCTCAAGCATTATGAAGTTCCAGGTAACATTTATTGTGCAGATCTTTTTAAGCCTCCAGCAGACCTATTACAAAAATTTGATCTTGTAGTTTCTTTTGGTGTGGTTGAACATTTTGAAAATACTGCCGAATGTTTGAAATCATGCGCAGCTTTTGTAAAGCCAGGGGGGGCTCTCCTAACATTGATACCTAATATGCCAAGTATTATTGGTTTCATCCAGAAATATGTTGATCGTGACATCTATGATGTGCATATGCCTTTAACCAAACAAATGTTTAAGAAAGCGCATGAACAAGCTAATTTGCCCTTAAAAGAATACGGTTATTTTATGTCAATAAACCTAGGTGTAGTTAATTCGGGGGTTTTTTCAAACAACCCTTTCAATAAATATCTTCGCCATGTGCTGTCATCTATATCGAAGATCTGTTGGATCTTTGAGCGTTGTGGAGTACGCATTCCAAAGAATCGTTTTACATCACCTTATATTCTAGCAGTATCGGAAGTAAGGGGTTGATAAAAAATGAATTTATAATACTCTGCAGCTGGATAAGCTTGATAATTTTCAGGGTCTTTTTGGAGGTGAGAAAAAACTTTCTATCACCCTTTACGATCAAATTATTAATCATCCATATGCTGAGGAGTTAGCAGAGGGCATTTTACTTTATTTTGCTGATGAAAGGGGAGCCTATAAACGTACTTATACAAAACGTTTTGAAATTTTTGATCATGAAGTTTTAAAGATATTCGATCAACGCTTGAAATCAGGAAAGAACCTCATTGTTCAAGAGGTGGCTATCAGTGATGGCCATACAGCATGTAATTTGTTCGAAAAGCTTATTCAATACTATCCTAACATTGCCTATTATGCATCTGACTATAATCCAAGAGTTTTCGTAATTGAGAAAAAGGAGACAAAAGTTACTCTAAGTCATACAGGAAAAGCTCTCAAAATTACAGAGCGCTTTTGTGAATAAAAGGTTTTTGAGATTTGGGATAAGCTTATTAAAAAAACGGCTCTCCCTTAAGAAGATTTTTTTTATTCAATGGCGGAGGGAGCGGGATTCGAACCCGCGATACGGTCTCCCGTATACACACTTTCCAGGCGTGCGCCTTCAACCACTCGGCCACCCCTCCATTTTTGAAAATCAATAAGTAAAATACCATAAACTAACTTTTCTTTAACAGCAATGTTTTAAGAAATAAAAGGTCTACAATAAAAGGTGCGTAGCTATCTTGACTGAGTTATAAACAGTTTATGAAGCAAATTTTTACCTTTCGAATTTCTGAGCAAGACATAGGAGCCCGCCTTGATAAGTTTGTTGCTCAAGAATGTCAAAAGCTCATTAGTCGCTCGCGCCTTAAAGCATTAATTCTTGAAGGGCAAGTTAAAATTGATGCGGCTGTTGTCTCAGATCCTTCTAAAAAATTAAAAGCTCATCAAGAAATTACAATTACAATTCCAAAAATACGTGAAGCAAATCCTGCTGCACAATTTATACCCCTCAATATTGTTTACGAAGATGATGATGTCATAGTGATTGATAAGGTTGCCGGCATGGTCGTACATCCTGCTCCAGGCAATCGTGACCATACCTTGGTTAATGCTTTGTTGGGCCATTGTGGGGAAAGCTTGTCAGGGATTGGCGGGATTAGAAGACCGGGTATTGTTCATCGCTTAGATAAAGAAACCAGCGGCCTTTTAGTGGTTGCCAAGCACGATCTTGCCCATCAACGATTGTCAGAGCAATTTGCAGCTCGATCTCTTTCACGGTGTTATTATGCGGTTGTCTGGGGGGTCCCTTTACCTTCTGAGGGGATGGTTGAGGGTAACATTGGACGTAGCCCACGCAACCGCAAGAAAATGGCTCTACTTTCCGAGGGAGGTAAACCTGCCCGAACATTTTATAAAGTTGTATCTGCATACCAAAGAGTTGCTGCTTTAATAGACTGCAAACTCGAAAGTGGTAGGACACACCAAATCCGCGTACACATGACAGCGCAAGGATATCCACTCATTGGTGATGTGTTATATGGCCGGCTACCTCGTACTTTAAATCCAGAAATTTTAGCATTCGTAAAAACGTTTGGTTCAACGCCTTCGCGCCATGCTCTCCATGCTTACCAACTGGAATTTATACATCCTCTCACCAGTGTATCGATGAAATTCAAAAGTAATTTGCCTGAGGATTTAGAAAATCTTTTACTTTTTCTTAAAAAATTATAAAAATTTGCTGTTTTTTAAGGAAAAAGGGGTAAATTAAAAATGAAGGAGACTAAATTTATTTATGGCTCAACAAATAGGTGGCAACCTTTATTTATACGGCGGAGCAAGAAATACTGATGATAGTTTTTCATCTTATCTTCGCGCTATCCAAGAATTCCCTATGCTTGAAGCAGAAGAAGAGTATATGCTTGCAAAAAAATGGCTTGAGCAAAATGATAAGGATGCAGCAGAAAAATTAATAAATAGTCATTTGCGCTTAGTAGCGAAAATTGCTTCAGGCTATCGAGGCTATAGATTGCCTTTAAGTGACCTTATTTCAGAGGGGGTCATAGGGATTATTCAAGCTCTAAAACGATATAATCCTGAAAAAGGATTTCGTTTTTCAACTTATGCAACATGGTGGATCCGGGCAAGGCTCAATGATTATGTCTTGCGTTCGTGGTCTCTGGTGAGAGTAGGTACAACGAATTCTCAGAAAAAATTATTCTTTAGTCTTAAAAAAGTAAAAAATTCACTCCAGCAATTAGAAAAAGATGAAAATCTACCTGAAAACGTAGTTAAGAAAATTGCCGATAAGCTTAATGTAACGAAGCAAGAAGTTATGGAGATGGAGCAGCGTCTTTCAGGTCCTGATTATTCTCTAAACTCTCCCGTTGGAGAGGAAGAAGAAGCGGAATGGCAAGACTGGCTTGAAGATGAATCGGATAATCAAGAAACGCAGTATGCTTTTCAGGAAGAACTCTTTAAACGCCGTAAACTCTTGAATTATGCGCTTGAGTGTTTAAATCCGCGGGAACACAAAATTTTTCTTGAAAGGCGTTTAAGTGATTCTCCTGCTACACTTTCAGTTGTTGCAGAAAAATACGGACTTTCTCGAGAGCGTGTACGTCAAATCGAAAAGAATGCTTTTGATAAGGTTCAAAAAGCCATTATACGGAAAGCTACAGAAATGCACTTAAGCATTTAATGAAATTTTTTTTAAACTTGTCCCCTATTTTTAATTGAGCACCCATCTCAAAGACTATGTCTTTGGCTTTATAAACTAGAAGGGATCAATTGAATTCTTGTTGATGTATCTTGTTCCCTTTTCTTTCCTATGGTAACCAATTCTTTGAGACTTTCGCGTATACGATAAAGGTTATGTATGAACCAAGTTACATCTATTGAAAACCCACATCAATCTTATCGTGTTCTTGCTCGTACAACGCGACCAACAACATTTTCAGATCTTATTGGTCAAGAGACTACAGTTCAGATCCTTACGAATGGATTAAGAGGCGGACGTTTACCAC
>JACVCA010000035.1 GCA_016742295.1 Alphaproteobacteria bacterium
TGTAACAATCTGATTCTTTTTATAGAATAACCACTTCAATGGTTGAGGCCCAAAAATTAGCACGCACTTTAGTTGGGAAAAAAATGATTGGATGCGCTAATCTTTTCGATCATGTCACATCAATTTCATGAGAAACTCATAAAAATTAGTTCATTCAATAAATCAAAACATTAAATTTCTTTAATTCTAATTTAGAATTGTTGCTGTAGAAGACCTTCTAAACAGCATTTACTATAACATTATTTCATTCTAATTCTTATGGTTCTTCTCTTGCTTTGATTTATAGTTTCATGTAGATCTTACTTCTAAGATAACAATCGATAAAAGGGTCTCTAGCGTGAAACTAAGCAGGCGTGTTCAAAAAATTCTTTCTAATTACGAAGGGGATAATCCGGGCACGAAAGTTAATCTCGCCCGCATGCTAACCCATGGTCGGCTTGCCAATACAGGTTACATGATTATTTTACCTGTTGATCAAGGTTTTGAACATGGTCCTGGTAGAAGCTTTGCCATGAATCCTCAAGCTTATGATCCTCACTATCATTACCAACTTGCTGTAGATGCAGGCGTTGCAGCTTATGCGGCTCCTTTAGGAATGCTAGAAGCGGGAGCCGATAAATTTGCAGGTATGATTCCTACAATATTAAAAATAAACAGCTCAAATAGCTTAAATCCCAGCATTGATCAAGCTGTAACAGCAACAATTGCAGATGCTCTGCGCTTGGGATGCTCTGCGATTGGCTTTACCATTTATCCTGGTTCAGATGCATCTTATGAAATGTTTGAAGAAATTCGTGAGCTCGCAGCTGAAGCGAAAGCATGCGGTCTTGCTGTTATCATATGGTCATATGCACGTGGTCATATGACCAAACAGGGCGAGACTGGAATCAATGTAATCGCCTATGGAGCTCATATGGCAGCTCTTCTAGGGGCTCATATCATTAAGGTTAAGCTCCCGACAGACTACTTAGAAGATGATCCTTCAAAAATAAGCTATCAACAAAACAAAGTTCCAATTTCAACACTTAAGGATCGTGTTAAGCATGTGGTGCAGGCGTGCTTTAATGGACGACGCATGGTTGTTTTTTCGGGTGGTCTAACCAAGGACAGTGAAGGAATTTATGAAGATGCACGATCCATTCGGGATGGCGGGGGTAACGGATCAATCATTGGACGTAACAGCTTCCAACGCCCGTATGAAGAAGCTCTAGGCATGCTCAATAAATTATCCCAAATCTATCTTGGAAAAGCATAAAAAGTATAATTGTATTGGGATAAAAAAAATAAAAGTTAATCAAAAAAATTCTATCAAAAAGCACCCTTAAATAGCTAAGGGTGCTTTTTTATTAGCCGTACAATAGAGATTATTTAATCTTCGACTCCGAGTAACTCAACATCAAAGATTAAAGTTTCATTCGGACCAATAACATCTCCTGCGCCGCTGGTACCATAAGCAAGTTGAGGTGGGATTGTCAGCGTACGACGGCCTCCAACTTTCATTGTTGCAAGTCCTTCGTCCCAACCTTTTATTACTTGGCCTCTACCTAACTTAAATTCGAAAGGCTGTCCCCTATCCCTTGAGCTATCAAATTGGGTTTTATTCATAAGAGTGCCAACATAATGAACCCTTACAGTTTGACCTGCCTGAGGTTGTGGACCTATTCCTACAGTTTCGTCCTTATATTTTAAACCTGATGGTGTTGTCGTTATCGTCAAAGTTGCCTCCGCGCTATAGAGTGTAAAAATACTGAAAATTCCTAGGCACAAAACAAAAATAGCTCCTAAAAAACTTTGTCTTATCATATCTTAACTCTTAAGTGATTTGAAGTGGCCTTACTATAAACTCTCTTTATAACCGAA
This sequence comes from Alphaproteobacteria bacterium, assembly GCA_016742295.1. Taxonomy (GTDB): domain Bacteria; phylum Pseudomonadota; class Alphaproteobacteria; order JAGOMX01; family JAGOMX01; genus JACVCA01. The sequence goes on from JACVCA010000035.1 coordinate 1,861, forward strand.
TCAAGAGCTCATAATTACTGATTCAAAATTATTCCTTTTATTGTAGTTGCTCCATAACTTTTTTGGCAATAGCTAGATAAGCTGCCGAAACACCTGTATCAGAGTGACTCTCGACCATAGGCTCTCCTCTATCAGAGCTTTTGCAAATATTTTTATCAAGTGGGATCTCCCCTAGAAAATTTACCCCTTTTGCCAAAGCTTCTCTGCGAGCTCCTCCATGACCAAATATTTCACTATGGTGACCGCAAGATTCACATCTAAAGTAACTCATGTTTTCAACCAATCCAAGAACTGGAACGCCAACCTTTAAAAACATATTGTACCCTTTCAAAGCATCAATAAGTGCAATATCTTGAGGGGTTGAGACGATCACCGCACCACTCAGACTGACTTTTTGCACAAGCGTTAATTGCACATCCCCTGTCCCCGGAGGCAGATCAATCACCAAATAATCAAGTTCCCCCCAATCAACGTCATAAAGTATTTGTTGTAAAGCTTTTTGAATCATTGGTCCTCGCCATATTACAGGCGTATCTTCAGAGATTAGATACCCCATCGACATTGTTTTTATATTATAACGAATCATAGGTTGAATCAGGCTGCCCGCAAAAGTGGGCTTGCCGCTAATCCCCATCATTTTTGGTACGGAAGGTCCATAGATATCTGCATCAAGAATACCTACCTTAAACCCCAAATCTCTAAGAGCTAAGGCCAAGTTGATTGTAATTGTTGATTTTCCTACTCCGCCTTTTCCAGAAGCTACAGCAATAATATTTCGAATCTGCTGTAAGTTACTATCTCTTGGAGATAAAACTTGAGGCCCTGACGTTTTACCGGATTGATGCTTCGTCCAGATTACATTAACAGATTTAATCTCAAAAAAAGCTTTTATACGCCTTTCAATCTCAAGCTTTGTCGATGCTAAAGATTGCGAGTCTTGCGGATTAATTGCTATACTTACTATTATCTTGTCAGGCTCAATAGAAATACCCGACACAGCTTCTAGATCTATAGAAGGAGATTTAAATGAAGGTAAAAATTGTTCTAAAACCTTCAAAATTTGTTGTTTAGTAGGCTGCTTACGAAACATCATATCCTCCTATTATGATAATTTTTGAATAAAACTCTGGAATCAATGTCTAACCTGTCTTATAAGTGATATTAATAGCATTCATAATTAGCACAACTTTAAATAAGATTCGCTATAAACCAGGAGAGCTTAAATGCCATGGAATTCGGAAGGTGGGGAAAATAATAAAGGCCCCTGGGGAAATGGAAATGGTGGGAGGAACCAACAGCCAAATCTCGAAGATTTTTTGCGTAAATTCCAAGATAATCTTAAACAACTTATGCCAAAAGGATATAGTAGTTTTGCAGGAATTTTTGCGATCTTCGGAATGTTGTTAGGTATTTGGCTTGCAACAGGTTTTTATCGGGTGAACGAAGGTGAGCAAGCTGTTGTTCTGCGTTTTGGAAAATGGGTGGGAACAACGCTCCCAGGACTTCGCTACCATCTCCCTTATCCTATTGAAGAGATTATCAAAAAATCCGTTTCAGTTGTAAATCGTATCGATAGTGGGGCGGGGGAGAGTAGCGTACAAATTGCGGTACACGGTTTGAGAGGAAATGAAGATCAGCCTTTAATGCTTACGGGTGACGAAAACATCGTCGATATTAATTTCACAGTTTTATGGTTTATCAAAGATCTAGGTCAATTCACCTTTAAAGCAAGAATGCCTGAAGAGACAGTAAAGATCGCTGCAGAGAGTGTAGTGCGCGAAATTATTGCACAAACTCCTTTTGAAGAAATAATAACCAGCGGGCGGGGGGAAATCAATCAACGTTCGCAGCAAAAACTTCAAAAGTTGGTTGATGACTATCAGCTTGGTATTCAAATTCAAGAAGTGAGTTTGCAAAAAGTTGAAGCCCCAGCAAGTGTCATTGATGCTTTTAGAGACGTCCAACGGGCACGTACCGATCAAGACCGACTTGAAAATGAGGCAGAGTCTTATAGAAATAGCATAGTACCTGTGGCAGAAGGAGAGGCAGTAAGAATCATACAAGCTGCAGAAGCTTACAAAGCTGCAAAAGTTGCCCAGTCAGAAGGTGATGCGGCAAGGTTTGTGTCTACTTTGACTGAATATCGTATTGCTCCAGATGTTACACGGAAGCGGATTTATATTGAAACGATGCAAAGTATTCTTAAGCTCAGTAACAAAGTTTACTTTGATCGTGGGACTAAAAGCACTCAAGGAATACTTCCACATATGGCTTTACCTACTCTTCAACCAAACACAGCAAAACTCCAAGAAAATAAAGAAGGGAGTTCACAATGAACCAGAAACTCGTAATTGGTGGTGGTATCGCCCTTCTTATGCTTTTGCTTATTATTCCAAACGCACTCTTTACAGTGGACGAACGTCAGAAGGCTCTAATCCTCCAGTTCGGAGAACTTCAGCATGTGTATGACAAACCTGGGCTTAAAGTAAAAATTCCTTTTATTCAAGAAGTTATCTTTTATGATCGAAGATTGCTTGGTTACAACTTGCCGCCGATTGAGGTCACTGCAGGTGATCAAAAGCGGATGGTGGTGGATCTATATGTCCGTTATGTTATTTCAGATCCCTTGCTTTTTTATAAGACAATTGGTATGGAAGAGGGCGCCCTCAATCGACTTTCAAGTATTGTGCCGGGTAGTATGCGAAGAGTTATTGGACGCACACCCCTATCAACATTACTGTCGCGTGAGCGAGGATCTGTAATGGATCAGATTCATAAAGAAGTCCGGAAAGCTGCTTTGCCTTTGGGAATGGACGTCAAAGATGTCAGAATCGTTCGTGCTGACTTACCTCAAGAAAACGGTGAAGCAATTTTTCAGCGAATGGTTGCTGAACGCAACAGGAAGGCTAAGCTTTTCCGTGCTGAAGGAGAGAAGAAAGCACAAGAAATTCGCTCAACAGCAGATCGTCAACGTACTGAGATCATTGCGAATGCACAAAAAAAATCAGAAATTCTTCGGGGTCAAGGAGATGCGCTTGCCATAAAAAATTATGCTGAAGCTTACCAACAAGATCCCAAGTTTTTTGAATTCTATCGCTCTATGCAGGCATATTTAGATGCGTTGTCTCCTGACTCGACAACCTATATATTATCTCCCGAGAGTGATTTCTTTAAATATTTTGAAACACCTCAAGGTAAGTGAAAGTACAAACTTAGGAATTTATTATGAGCAACTATACAATGCGTTCCCAACATAAAAATATCATCATACTAAAAAACATTTTATTTGCTATATATTCTATACTTTTTATAGAGGGTAAAGCAGTTAATGCTGCACCAAATCCTCCTGGAAGTTTTGCAGAAATTGTTACCCCACTATTACCTGCTGTTGTAAACATTTCAACAACTAGTGAAGTTAATGTTGATAATAGAGCTCTTGATTTACCGGACCTACCACCAGGACATCCGTTAGAAAAACTTTTTCGTCATTTTCTTGAAGGACAAAATACTCCCCAACCTCGTAAAACAACGGCTTTAGGATCAGGATTTAGCATTGGGGAAAATTATATTGTGACCAGTAATCATGTTATTTCTGGTGCTGATGAAATCACTGTAATTTTAAATAATGAAAAAAATACGGAGCTTAAAGCTCAAATTGTTGGACGAGACCCTCGTACAGATTTAGCTCTTCTTAAAGTCGATAGTAAAGAACCTCTACCTCAGGTAGAGTGGGGAGACTCTGATAAGGCTAGAGTTGGAGATTGGGTGATTGCTGTGGGTAATCCTTTTGGATTAAGCAGCACTGTGACTGCGGGGATTATATCAACAATTGAGCGAGACATTGGAACCCATTCACGCAATATGGGACCTCAAGATTATGTACCAGGCTATATTCAAACTGATGCCTCGATTAACATGGGTAATTCAGGAGGTCCCATGTTTGATATGACTGGAAAAGTAATAGGTATTAACACTGCTATTCTTTCACCATCCGGCGGCAATGTGGGTATTGGATTTGCAATTCCATCGGCGATTGCTAAGCCAGTTATTGAACAATTAAAAAAATTTGGTAAGACGCGGCGTGGTTGGATTGGGGTCCGTATTCAAGGAATTAGTGAAGAAATTGCAGAAGCTTTAGGTTTACCTTCAGCTGAAGGTGCTCTTATAGGAAGTATTTCACCTGATAGCCCAGCTGCAAAAGCAGGTTTGAAAGCACGCGATGTCATACTTTCTTTTAATAAAATAAAAGTTAAAGAATCAAGGCAACTCCCTCGAATTGTCGGTGAGACGGCAATTGGCAGCAAAGTGCCCATTGAAATATGGCGAGATGGCAAGAAAAAAACCTTTGAAATTGTTATTGCGGAATTTGTACAGACAGAAGACGAAGAGCTTATTGCGGAAGAAGGTGAAGAAGAAAAACCAGGAAAAGGGACAACTGCCCTTGGATTAGTGTTACGTGAGCTTCAAGCCCGTGAAAGGTCAGACCTGCGACTCAATAACGACATAACTGGAGTTCTCATTACACGGGTAGATCCTTATAGCGAAGCTAACGAAAAAGGCTTACAACCTGGCGATATCATCATTGATATAGGAGGTGTTAAAGTCACTAAACCTTCCGAAGTACTCGCGCAAATTGCAAATGAACGCAAAAAAGGCAAGAAAAATATCTTGCTGTTAATTGGGCGTAACAACGATTTGCGATTTATTCCTTTAGAAATTGATGAAAAGCGTTGGGGTAAGCCTGAAAAAGATCAAAAACTCAAACGTAAAGAGGGGTCTTCAAAAATGAAAGAAAAAGTAAATCCAAAAAAACCTTAACTAGAGGCTAATCCAAATGGAGATTGTCAGAAACATCTCTTTTTCATAATTTTAAGGTAGCTTAATTTTTGCCTTTCGTGCTCGGGGTTCTCCGAGCACGCTTTTTACAATAATCTCAAGAGACTTTTCAATATTTTAGTAAACTAGTAACTTTATTGTTGCGCTATAGGTTAACAAAGTATAAATTTTACAAAAAACAGGAGCCTAAAACTTAATTGATCCTAAATAGTTAAGTTTCAATCAATAATAAAAAGGTATAAAATGAACAACTTTTTTCTTTTTCACCACACATCACCTTATTTATCACTTGCATTTATAATGGGGCTATTAAGCGCAGGATGCGTTCATGATGGCACCAACCCTCCCCCTAAAACCGCCAAGCAAGAGGATTCTATCCTTGAGGTATTGGCCAATGCCAAGGTAAAGAATAAAGAAGAAATTACCACAGGTATAAATCAACTTATTGAAGGGGATTACAGAGCTGCATCCTCTACATTTAATAGTGCTCTTATGGATGATCCTAAAAGCTCCACACTTCACTATTTAAATGGCTATACCTACCATCTTATGTCTGAAAGAGGGGATGGAGATAAGTATGAGCTCGCCTCATTAGGATATTGTAATGCGCTGGAACATGATTCAAGCAATTGGCTAGCCTACCTTCAACTTGGCAAAGTTTGTTTAAAGCAAAAGAAATTTGCTTCTGCACAAGAAGCATTTGCCAATGCTCTACTCTACCAACCTAATAATACTGAAGCCCTACATGATTTAGCAGTCGCATCCTACTATAATCATGATCTCAATCATGCTCTTCAATATATTACAAAAGCTGTGAAGCAACAGCCCCATGATTCAGAAATTCAACGTTCAGCTGCAATTATTACGGCTGCAGCTGGGGAAAATGAACGTGCGCAGCAGTACTATGAAAAGTATAAAAAGCAAGCAGATTCCAAGAATGATGTCATTTTGGTTGGTCAACGCATGCAAGATTGGGAGAAAGTTCATAAGTCAGGAATTATTCATCTTGCTCAGGCCACTCCTGTAACCCCTACCCCTACGAAAGAAGAAGTCCCAGCAGTAAATACCACCTCTCCCGTGCCAACGACCCCAGTAGTTGCAACCAAGCCAATAAAAGACACAAAATCAGGGGCCTTGAAAAATGAAAATGAGGATATGGTCGGGCCGAATGATATGGTTATTATTGATGGTGCGGTAATGCGGGTTAGTGAGCAAGCAACGACACATAAGGGTAATAATATTTTAGAAAACTTAACTGCCGGGTTTACTATAAATAACCAAAGTATTAACACTAAAAGTAGGGGAAGCTCAGGCGGTACTTCGAGCAATACTCACAATCGAAATAGAGGATATGGAATTTTTACTAATCTTTCAGGCACTAGTCTGACTTCTCCGCTTCTCTACAGTTTAAATATTGCCAACACATTTCAACAGTCTGTTGAAGTGATAGGACGCCCAACACTTTCTGTATCCATTGGCAAAGAAGGGGATTTTTACTCAGGTGATGACCGTTATATTCCAGTTAAGGGAGACCGTGGGGGAAGTATAGAAAAGCTTCCAATTGGTATTAGCCTTAAAGTCACTCCCGTAAGTATTACTGGGGATATTGTCACCCTTAAAGTTGCAATGAAAGGCAGCAGCCTAGTATCTGCACCTGCTGCTGGTATAGATGCGTCAACTCAATATATTACCGCTACCAACAGTTATGTCACAACAGAAGTACAAGCCAAAATTGGAGAAACCATCATATTAGCCGGCATCAAATTGCGCGACCAATTTAATGGTAAAGGGGGAGTGCCTTTCCTGCAAGATTTCCCGGGTTTACAATATTTCTTTTCATCAGAAACTACCCAAAATGATCGCAGAACTGTTCTCTATATGCTTACGGTACGTGGCTATCAAAAGGATATGAAAGCTACTAAAGCAGCTTTTGTAAATGAAAATATTGAACAACCAGGATTGGAAGAATTGGATCTTAAAAACAAGGATTGGTTCAATCCGCGTTCAAATAGCTTAATGATGCTTAAATCTCTTAGCAGTCTCTATCGAGATTTCCGGACCGGCGATTTGAGGCCTTTGCAATGGGATATGCCTGAAGCCTTATCTACGGATCTTAACCAAATAGTTCCTTTTCTTGTTTATTAGGGGCATTGTTAACGATCAATTAAGCTGCAAAGTGAGTATTTCTTTAGTAGGCAAGGGGGTGAGGCTAAGCGCTCACTCCCTATAGGCACAGTTCGATAATAAATGAGGGCAAAAGGAAATGAGCTCTCATACGTTCAATTGAAATAAAAATTCGGTACCGTCTCTTAACTTTAAGTTTTTGCAACTCTGTTGAAAAAAATTGTTATAATTTATTCTTAGCTCTATAAAGTTCACAGATTACAATTTACGAGAACTATAGCAAAAATGCTCGAGGCTAAAATTATTTAATGCAGAGTCATGAAAATCTTTTCACTGGATCTATTACGCCTTCATCTTTACAAGACTTTACGGTCACTCAACTCTCACAAGCGCTTAAACGAACGCTTGAGGGGACATTTGGACGTGTTCGGGTGAGAGGAGAAATTTCAGGTCTTAAGTGCCATACGTCGGGACACGCCTATTTTTCTTTAAAAGATAGGGATGCTGTTTTAAATGCTGTATGTTGGCAGGCAACTTGGCAACGGCAAACTATAGTACCTCAAGAAGGTATGGATGTTGTCTGTATAGGAC
>JACVCA010000036.1 GCA_016742295.1 Alphaproteobacteria bacterium
GTGCTATGGGCACCATCACACCCAATGATATAACGACAGAGAATTTTTTCTGTCTTTCCTAAGAGGGTTTTTTTAATATGTGCCTCTATGCCTTCTGCTTCTTGGATCAATGATACAAGTTCAGTTTGCCTTTCGATAAAAATACTTTGATGTTTCAAATGTTCTGACAAGATTTGTTCGGTATCCGATTGAGGAAGAAGAAATAATGAAGGAAAGGGTGAATCATTTATACCTATATTTTTAAAACCTAATTTAAATTTCAGTTTTCCTTTAATGTAAAAAGATGCCTCATTTCGAATTTGTGCTTGTTTTATAAAATCGGAATCAATACCTAGATTTTGAAAAATCTCCATTGATTTCGCTTGGATACCAAAAGCTCTAGATTCTTGAGTGCGATCAACTTGCTTGTCAATGATCCTGAATGAAACACCAAGACGTGAAAGCTGGCACGCCAACATTAATCCCGTTGGACCAGCGCCAACAATAAGAACATCTGTATTAAACTTCACAATATATTTCCTTAAAGGCTTAGATTAATCCATCTCTAGATATAAATTTATATGATAACTCTTAATAAAGTGTATGTAAGGTCTAAGAAAATTATTTTCTCCGATAAGACTGAATGAGATTCAAGAGTTACATAATTTTCTTAGCCAACAAGGCCTTTTTCCTCGGGACAATAGAAAATTGACGGAGGTGCTAAAAGCCTTTATATATAAGGGATAAAGGAAAAACCTAAAATCTAGGGGGATTATCTTATCTTATCTATATGTTAATATGTGCTGTATAATATATATTATGGTAAATTTATTAATTATTAGATGAAAAAATATATTAAAAAATATATGCTAATTCAGAGTTTCATTGGCTGGAAGCGTAAACCTAAAAACTGTTCCTGCTGCGGATGAAGATTCCACCCAGATATCTCCTCCTAAGGCTTCAATAATTCTTTTACACACAGCCAGCCCAACTCCGGAACCCTCGAGGTTTGTTCCTTTTTCATACCTCCAATGCATTTCAAAAATATTTTGATGAAACTCTATAGGAATGCCAATTCCGTTGTCTTTTACATAAAAATTCCAATATTCGTTAACTAAGTCTGCTTCAATTTCTATGAGCGGAGCTTTCGAACTTGCGAAATTAAGCGCATTAGTAATTAAATTTTGAAAGACATGATATAAAATAGCTTTATTTGATAAAATTGTTGGTAGATTCTTGAATTTTATTTTACCTTTTTTTTCTTGGATTAAAGCATCTAAATCAGCTTCAACAGTTTTTATAATCTCCCCAAGAGCTATAGGTTTTAAAGAATGAGTTTTTATATCTATTTTGGAATAAACGAGAATTCTATTAATAAGTTCGTATAGTCTATACGCCCCAGCTTGAATTTCATTAAGATAGTTTTGGGCCTTTTTTTCTAGTGTATGCCCATATTCTTCTGACAAAATTTGAGTAAAATTTCCAATTGTTCTGACGGGCTGCTTTAGGTCATGGGAGCACATATCAGCAAAGTATTCAAGTAAAGCATTGGTGTGCTTCATTCGTTCTAAATGTTTCTCCGTAGTCTTCTTTTCTGTAATATCTTCTAAAAAAATTATAATGCCTCCAATTTCCCCTTTATCCTGATACCAGGGAAAACACTCCCATCTATACCATCTGATGTGGCCTTCCGTATCCTTATACCACTCACCCTCGGATCTCTCGGTTTCGCCCTTAAGGCACCGCGAATGCACATCTTTCAAATTTTGAGGAGTAATATGAGAAACTTCATAATGATTTTTGCCAATCATATCTTCAGGTTTGGGATAGGCCTTTAAGTTCGCTTGTTCAACTGTGAATGCATGCCAGGATTTACTCAACATTATATAATTCATTTGCAAATCGAACATTGCACATGCAACAGGAACATTTTGTATAAAATCCTTAAGATAGTTCATGTTAAGGTGAGATTTAAATGTAGCATTAGCTTCATCTAAATTATTTAAGACCAAAGTACTAATTGTTCGAGTGAGCGGCTGTATGAACGCCATCAAGCTGACATTTTGTTTCGCCAGGGCTTTATATTGACTGCGAAGAGAATCCTCTAAGTCTACGGGAATTTTTGGATAATTAACTTCTAAATTGTTTAAATTGACCGGATGAGCGCCAACAATGAGCCCTTCAAGTTGATTATTCCAATAAAAAGGTTGGTAGGAAACTCTGAAATCCCGCTTTTCTATATCTGATATAGTAACTGTTGCATGATTTTCTGATTGGCCTAAACGTGGCTCAAGGCTATTATCTCTATGCTTTGGCCAAGATTCTAATACAGAGTTGAACTTAAAAAGACGATTCACTTCTGTTGTATTACTAAGTAAAGACTGCCAGTGATCATTAGAAACACGGTCGTTTAAATCAGAAGTAACTAAAGCAATGGGATAATCTATAGCTGCAAAGGTTGTTTGTAATAAATTTTTTATTTCCGGGTTTTGAACAAGAAAATGGCCCAAAATACTCTCCCTATTGGGATATTTAAACGGCTGTATTGGCTTCGAAAGTCTTCTAAAATTTAACCTTCTACCCTTTTTTGTCAAGCTAAAAGATTACCTCACAAGATTCTGGAGGATGCCCTGACTTTGCATTAAGTCTGGTTATTTTTAATCAGACTTAATAAGCATTTAGAGGGTTTTTTTAGCTATTTATGGGAACATTGACTGAAAACGCTACAAAAAATTTTAAAAATACTTTAAAAGTAGAATTAGGTTCTGTATGAAAGAGCCGAATTGACATGGTAACACAAAGGAAACCAGACTCATGAATAAAACTGATTTAGTAAATCATATTAAAAATACGGCAGGTCTTTCAGCTGCAGCAGCTAATAAGGCGCTTGATGCAGTATTAGATACCATCCAGAAGACACTAGGTCGAGGTGAAGATATTACGTTGACAGGATTTGGTAGTTTTGCAGTAACAACACGAAGTGCGCGTCAAGGCCGAAACCCCAAGACAGGTCAGGCTATTTCGATTGCTGCCTCTCGTCAGGTACGCTTTAGAGCAGGGAAAACTCTTAAAGAAGCCGTTGCTTAAGGTAAGTTAAATACTGGCCTTAAGCCGCACGCCTTAAGGCCAGAATACTTACCTGTGCTCCCCTTCCCTTACCACAAGTATATGTTATTTAAATATATGGGCAGGTTTCCCCGTTGCTCTTTGCTTGTCAATCACCCATCGCGGTGCATTAACGATAATAGCTTCTTTAGCAACAGCCCAAACAGGAAGATCTGCGCGAGCATTACCCGCATAGACAAATCCTTCTTCACCATATAGCCCAACCAATTTTCTGGCTTTTACGTAGGATTTGAGGTTAACTGTCCCGTCGCTTGCAAGCACACAATCAAAGATTCCTAAATAATTGGAGATAGCTAGGGCAATTTTTTGATCAGCTGCAGTTGCAAGAATGATCTTACGGCCTTTTAAATGCTCTTGCTTGAGAAAATTTAAGAAAGTTTTATGATAAGGCAACAAAGCAGGATCAAGGTTTACGGATTCTGCTAAGCGTTTTTTTAGATAAGCACGCGCTTTCAGCCACCATATGAGCATAGCAATAATTTTGAACGGATGTTGTTTTAGAAAGAGGATAAAAGTTTCATAGAAAACATCTGTTTTAATTAGAGTCCCGTCAAGATCAACTGCGAGCGGTAATATCTTTACATTCACAGCCTAATTTGCCGTTAATGCTGGCTTTTGAAAATTAATTTGGCATTTCTCAAGAAGTTGTATGAGTTCATTACTTTCATGCAAATCTCTAAGAATGTCGCAACCACCAATAAACTCTCCCTTAATATATATTTGGGGAATGGTTGGCCAATCAGAAAACTCTTTAATAGCTTGGCGCAAACCTTCATTAGAAAGAACATTGACGGCTTTAAACTCAACGTTATATTTTTTAAATATCTGAATAACATATCCTGAAAAACCGCACATCGGCATTTCTGGAGTACCTTTCATATAAATAATCACATTATTGGAAGCTATATCTTTCTTAATATCTTCAAACAACTGGTTGGTTTTTAATGGAATATTTACCATTTACTTCTCCACTTGATGATCTTGAGAGGGATAAGTTTTTACAGAGAGCGCATGAAGCTCACAGCCCATGCGTCCACCTAAAGCTTGATAAACCATTTGATGTTGCTGAACTTTTGTCTTGCCTTGAAATGCTTTTGAGCCTACTTCAATCATATAATGATCCTGATCTCCCATTGTATCTTGAATTTTAATTTGTGCATTGGGAAGTGCATCTTGAATGAGACGCACAATATCCTCTGCTTTCATTGCCATAAAATTACACGCTCCCCTTTGCAAGAATTGCTAGGGTTAACAAAGCCACAATGTTGATGATCTTAATCATAGGATTGATGGCAGGCCCTGCAGTATCTTTATAAGGATCTCCCACCGTATCGCCAGTGATAGCTGCTTTATGAGCCTCCGAACCCTTACCGCCATGATGCCCATCTTCAATATACTTCTTAGCGTTGTCCCATGCGCCTCCACCCGAAGTCATTGAAATTGCTACAAATATTCCTGTTACAATAGTGCCTAAAATCATAGCTCCTAATGCGGTGAACGCAGCTTTTTCATCTGCGATCATTTTGATTGCAAACCACAATAATGGGGGTGCTAACACAGGAAGCAAGGAAGGTAATATCATTTCTCGGATGGCTACTTTGGTCAGTAAATCCACTGCAGCACTATAGTTTGGCTTAGCTGTACCTTGCATGATACCTTTGATTTCCTTAAATTGTCTACGAACTTCAACCACAACAGCTCCCCCTGCTCTCCCAACAGCAGTCATCCCCATTGCACCAAACAAGTAAGGTAATAATCCACCGATAAAAAGGCCTACGACGACAAAGGGATCTTGTAATTTAAACTCAACTCCTAAACCTGGAAAATAATGACTCAAATCTTCTGTATAGGCTGCAAACAAAACCAAAGCTGCAAGACCTGCAGATCCAATTGCATAGCCTTTGGTAACAGCTTTCGTGGTATTGCCAACTGCATCAAGTGCGTCGGTAAACTTACGAACCTCTGCTGGTAATTCTGCCATTTCAGCAATGCCACCTGCATTGTCAGTCACTGGACCATACGCATCAAGGGCGACAACCATGCCTGCTAAAGATAACATCGCTGTTACCGCAACAGCGATTCCAAATAATCCTGCTGTGAGGAAGGAGAGAAGAATACCTGTACAAATAATGAGTACAGGAGCGGCACAAGATTCCATTGAAATTGCAAGGCCTTGGATAATATTAGTTGCATGTCCTGTGGTTGAAGCAGCTGCAACACTGCGGACAGGGCGGTAGCTTGTTGAAGTATAGTATTCAGTAATCCAAACCAAAAGCCCTGTCACACCTAATCCGATAAGGCCACAAACAAATAAATCCATACCCGAAATCAGCATACCGTTAATCTGAAGTTGAGCTGACATACCAAACATTTTTTCTGTTACGATGGCAAGGAAAAGTCCTGAGCAGAGTGAACTGATGATAAGCCCTTTATATAGGCCCCCCATCACATTGTTACTCTTCCCCAAGCGAACTGCAAAAGTTCCAAGGATAGAAGCTACGATACTGGCGGCTCCAATAATGAGGGGATAAGCCATAAGCATCTGAGTGATTTGACCCGTCGTAAAAATTGCTGCCAACACCATTGTTGCAACAATTGTTACCGCATAAGTCTCGAAAAGATCTGCTGCCATGCCTGCGCAATCACCAACATTATCACCAACATTGTCAGCAATCACAGCAGGGTTACGAGGATCATCCTCAGGAATACCTGCTTCAATTTTACCCACTAGGTCTGCCCCAACATCTGCACCCTTGGTGAATATTCCACCTCCAAGGCGAGCAAATATTGAAATCAGAGAAGCTCCAAAACTTAAGGCTACCAAGGCTTCTAAAATTGGACGTTGTTCAATTCCGGAATTAAGTAAGTAAAGATAGTAACCTGTAACACCTAGTAGCCCAAGACCTACAACGAGTAAACCAGTGACCGCGCCTGCCTTAAAAGCAATGTCTAAAGCAGGGGCTAAGCCATTGCGTGCAGCTTCAGCAGTACGTACGTTGGCACGCACTGAAACATTCATACCAAGGTAGCCTGCAATACCTGATAAAATCGCACCTATAACAAATCCAATGGCAACATGCATCCCTAAAAGATAGCCTAAGAGTCCTGCAACAACGACGCCGACCATCGAAATTGCTGAATACTGGCGGTTAAGATAAGCTTTAGCGCCTTCCTGAATTGCGGCTGCAATTTCTTGCATTCGTTGGTTGCCGGGGCTACAGGCAAATACTTTTCGAGCAGCAAACGCTGCATATAAAAGAGCAAATAACCCGGAAATGATCACAAAAGCGTAAGTCTCATACATATTAAAATCTCGCTGCTTTAGGTTGCTTTTAAATTAGATATATTTTTGATATAGCATTCGCCTCTTGTAGGATCAAGTCATTATGTGGCCTTCCCCTATCATTATCTTTGGGTAGGCGGAGATCCGGGTAACTATAAAAGCAAGCTATGGAAAATCAACGGTCAAAAATTATTCACGATTACTTGAGGGGCGTTGCGTTGATATGACCTAGGCTATTGCTATCTCTCTGTGTAAGCAGAACGTAAACTGTTGGGATGACAAACAGCGTCAACAAAGTTCCCAAACATAAGCCCCCCACAATAACCCAGCCAATCGCTTGACGGCTTTCTGCCCCGGCTTCAGTGGCAAGAGCCAACGGGATACTGCCAAGCACCATTGCTGCTGTTGTCATTAAGATTGGCCTTAATCTGAGCGTTGAAGCCTCAATAACTGCTTCTATCACAGTAAGCCCTTCCTCACGTTTTTGATTGGCAAATTCCACAATCAAAATCCCGTGCTTAGTTATTAAACCTACTAGAGTAATTAAGCCAATTTGACTGTAAATATTAAGGGTATTACGAGTCAACCATAAACTAAGCAAAGCCCCTGCGGTCGATAAAGGTACGGTGATCATAATAATCAAGGGGTCTCTAAAACTTTCAAATTGCGCTGCCAAGACCAAATAAATAAACATTAGAGCTAATATAAACGTTAAATATAAAGAAGAGCCTGATTCTTTGAATTCTCGGGATTCTCCTGCATAATCAATTTCAAATTTTCCCGACCCCAGTGATTTTGCTGCTTGCTCAAGAGAATTCAAAGCACTACCTAAAGAGAGGCCTGGCGCAAGCCCGGCAGAAATGGTGACGGAACGTTGCTGATTAAAATGATTAAGCTCTTTAGGGGCGACAGTTTCTTCAATTTTCATAACACTTTCAAGCGGGACCATAGTGTTTGTTAAACTTCGTACAAAAATTGAAGAGATATTGGAAGGGTTTCGCCTTTCTTTATCTTCTATTTGAACTATCACATCATACTGTTTACCCTCGCGCTTGAACCGAGTGGTTTTTCGTCCTCCAAGTAGTGTCTCTAAAGTACGTCCAATTACAGAAATATCGAGCTGTAAATCAGCAGTTTTTTCACGATCAATAAGAGCTTTTAGCTGTGGTTTGTTCAGTTTAAGGTCTGTATCAATTTGCATAAACCCACTGTCCCGTGGAATTTTGGCTAAAATTTGCCTGGTTACGTGTTCAAGCTCTTGATATGATTCAGAGGTTTTTAAAATAAATCCAATGGGTCTTTCAATAGGACTTTGTCCTAAAGACGGCGGGTTAATTGCAAAAGCAAGAATGCCGGGAATTGAAAAAAGCCTAGGTGTAAGAGTATTTACAATCTCTTGTTGCTTAGTCTTTCGATCTTCCCAAGGCTTTAAGCCTATAAATCCAATGATCTGTGTTGCCACTGGAAAGCCTGACAACACAAAAAACCTTTCAGCTTCAGGAAGAGTTGTGAAAATTTTTTCAACCTGTTTTGCCCACTTATCAGTATGCTGAATAGTAGATCCTTCAGGGGCTAAACCTATTGCTATTATTGTTCCTCGATCTTCAATTGGTGCCAACTCTGAGTTCAAAACAAAAAAGAATCCTATACAGGCTATAGCTGTTACGCCTGCACTGGACAAAACAATATGAGACTTCCTAAGCAGCCATGAGAGCATAGTTCTATAACCGGAAGTAAGATTTTTTAGTGCGACTTCGATAACTTCATAAAACTTCCCATGACCTTGATGATGTTTTAAGAATTTTGCGCTCATCATTGGTGAAAGGGTGAGAGCAACGAATCCTGAAACAATTACAGCACCCGCAAGGGTCAAAGCAAATTCGGTAAACAATGTACCGACTCTGCCTTCCATAAAGCCAATAGGAATATAAACCGCGGCAAGTGTTAGGGTCATAGCAATAATTGCAAAGCCAATTTCTTTACTACCTTTAAAAGCAGCCTCAAGAGGAGAAAGACCCTTTGCAATATAACGATGGATATTTTCAAGCATGACAATTGCATCATCAACTACCAAGCCAATGGCCAGCACCATTGCGAGTAGAGTTAATGTATTAATACTAAAGCCGCACGCATAGATTAGAGCAAAACTACCAATCAAAGACACTGGGATAGTCATGAGAGGAATAAATACAGAACGGATATCTCTTAAAAAAAGGAAGATAACAAGAATCACCAGAATGACAGCTTCTGCAATTGCTTTAAAAACTGCATGAATCGATTTTTTAATAAAAATCGATGTATCATAAGCAATTTCTACTTGCATGTCTTGAGGCAAAGAGCCTTTGATTTCTTCCAACACTTTTTTCACACTATCTGAAATTTCAAGTGGATTTGCAGTTGCTTGCTTCACAATGCCTAGTGCAACTGCACTGGCGCCGTTATAGCGAGCAATTTCACGGGTCTGCTCAGCGCCTAACTCAGCGCGCCCAACATCTTTAAGTTTTACAGTGTAACCATTAATATTTTTTAAAATTAAGTTTTCAAATTGATCCGAGGTTTGCAAATCTGATTGCGATAAAACCGTAAATTCACGTTCAAGGCTTTCTATACGTCCTGCAGGAATTTCAACATTTTGTTGGTGTAAAGCTGCTTCAACATCAGCAGTTGTCAGGTTAAAAGCTGCAAGTTTTAAGCGATCAAGCCAAATTCGCATA
>JACVCA010000037.1 GCA_016742295.1 Alphaproteobacteria bacterium
ATTAGGGCCAGGAGAATAGATATGATCTTCATAAAAAGGCCGGATGCATGACTGATGCTTTATACTTCATCAAATATTTCTCTTGACTCGCACGGCAGGTCCATGCATGACGGCGCCGCTGTTGAGGTTGGTCGTTATGTAAAGAAAGCATCTGAACGAAAAGCCGCCTTTGCAGCTGCTTGTGCTATCTGGATAGAAGCAGCTCAACAGCTTCTTTGCGTCTAAATTTTCCAAATCAAGCTATGTTTTGGTCCGGTTGAGTTAACTTGACGGTACCGACTATACCCTCACAGGCCATAAGAACATGTCTTGTCTCGCCCTTTATTTCTTTGATGACCACCCGGTTTTAGATGCTCTCCAAATTTAGCTTAGTCCTGTCACCAATTCAATGAAATCAAAATACTTTATAATCCTTACATCGAATTCTGGTTAAGCATGGAAAGATTAGATTCTGAGATTTCAAATTTTTTGTCATAATGTGGCTCTATATAGTGATAATTCCTTAAATTGTTCATACTTAATTGATCATAAATGATTGATTCATATATTGCTTGTTTTATATTACTACAACCCAATTTACTAGTTATTGATTTTATATAATGTTCGACTGTCCTCTGTGATATATTTAGAATACAAGCTGTCTCAAATGCTGTTTTTCCTCTAGCAGCCCAAAATAAACATTCAAATTCTCTGTCAGTTAGGCGATGAGAGGTTGGCTTATAGGAATTAGTAATTACAAGTTTTAAATAATGAATATCATTAAGAATAATCGATCTTTTATACTCAGGATTGTATTCTTTAATAAGATCAATATTTTTGCGGACAAAATCTAAGCAAAAATATTGAAATTTATCCATCGTTGTTTGATAGAATATTTCTGGCTGTTCAATTTTATGATCGTGTACCGCCCCAAAAGCAAATATACATTCAGGACACCGGCGAATAATATAATATGTTCTAAAAACATTAAATTTGTTTTCAAGTAGATTAGTTAATTCTAAGCTTGAACAGTTTGTTGATTCAACTAAATAATATTCTTTACCATTAATGACATCGGGATGAGAATGGTAATCGCCTAGATATAAACTATTCATGTAAAATGGAATAAGAATATCATAAATATTAGATAATATAAATTTTCTTTTATTACTAAAAATTATATACATAGATATATATTTAATTTTTCCAATGTTAAAACGATTATGACAAATAGAATTAGTGGTTTCTTTTTGAGCCAAACTCACAATAAAAGGAATTTCTTTCATTTTTTATATGTCCAATAAAGCGCGGTTATATATTTAATTCAAAAATGAGATTAAATACTTAATTTTTTATACTCAATTAATACCGAGGAAAAATATGACAAAATTGATATGACAATAATGTATAAGCTTGAGATAAAAATGTAGTTTGGTAAGCTGGTTAGCATTACCATAATTATTGGTGATGTTCCTCCTATAATCATAGCCGAAATATTCATTCCAATAGCTACCCCAGAAAATCTTTTATTGTTAGGAAATAAATTAGTAAATATAACAGGCAACGGAGCAAAAAACATTCCCATTAAAATTCCAAAAATACATTGGGAAATTGCTAGTAAATAAATATTACCTGAATAAAGCATAAGAAACAAAGGATAAGTTAAGAAAACAAACCCTAAAAGGCTAAATTTCAAAAATACTTGATGGGCAATTTTATCTGAAAAAAAACCAACAATTGGTACTGTAATACTAATAATAAAAATACCTATAGAATTAATTGCAAGAGAAGTGGAATTATTTAAGAGTTCTAATCTTACTAAGTCGGCGGGTACATATACAAATATTATATAAAAAGAAAGAACATTAAGACTATACATACCTGCCACTAAAATAACTTCTTTCATATTTTTCTTTAATACTTCTAAGACAGGATTCTTTACTGTTTTGCTTTCCCTCAAGATACTTTTAAATATTTCAGATTCAGCTAATTTTATTCTTAAATACAAACCACATATTCCAAGAGCTGCTCCTGAAAGGAAAGGCATCCTCCAACCATAGGACAATAGAAAATCAGCTGAAGAAAATGATATAGTAATCCATCCAACAAATGAACCAAGAAACATTCCTAAAACAACTCCTATAAAAGCAAAACTGAGCATAAAGTATTTTTTATGCGTAGGCACAACTTCACTAAGATATGTTATAGCACCAGAATGTTCACCACTTGACGATAAGCCCTGTAATATTCTTAATAGTACTAGAAAAATGGTTGAAGTAATACCGATAGATTCATATGTAGGTAAAATACCTATCAGGGAGGTTGAAATTGCCATTATTATAATAGTTGAAAATAAAGTTATTTTGCGCCCAAACTTATCACCAATATAACCAAAAAATGCTCCACCTAATGGTCTAGCAACAAATCCTGTAGTAAATACTGCAAATGTAGCTAAAAACGAAGCTGTTTTTTCAAAATTTGGAAAAAATAATTCAGAAAGAATCGGGATCATAGATCCAAAGATAGCAAAATCATACCATTCTAAAATTGTACCGAGAGTACAAAGGATAATTGTTCTTTTAATTTTGAAATTATCTAATAACATCTTTGTTTTCCTATTAGACTACTTGTATCATATTACCTCGACTTAAAGATGTCAATTTGAATAATTTTATTGTACATCATTTAATACTCATTTGAAAAGTAGCGGTAATATTGTTGTCTATTAAATCCAATCTAAAGGAAAGCTAGTGTATAATTTTCAAATCACAGTTACTTTTCTAATAGACCTTCACTAATCTAGCTGATTTCCATACGTTTCTTTAATAATACACAAGAAAAATAGTGCAAGAAACAGGTATATTGGTAATATTAATAATGCACATCTAAAATTTAATTCTGTAAAATGACGTGCACCATTTATTAATTGCCCTGTCCAACCAAAATCAAGAAGTTTTCCGATCAAAGGCTCACTTATAGCACATAATAATGCATCAAAAGCATTCATAAACCCTATAGAACTTGCGCATAGAAATCTTGGAGTGACTTCTTTTATCATGCTGAAAGAAAGTAAAAAAGTACTAATACAAACTCCAAAAGTAAAAAATTCAGTAACAACAAATAATAATGGTTGATTTGGAATATATAATATACAAAGTAGTAACAAGAATGCAATGGTTGTGCCATATGCCATGACAGGTAAGCGCTTCCCTATTCTATCAGAAAACCATCCCGATACTGGACACCCAATCGAAAAACCAATAAAAATGTGAGAAATTATTGAAGCCGCTATAGTTTTCGGTACATTATAAGTTTCCATTATATACGATACTCCCCATAAACCACCTAATACAGCTACGGGCGCAAAAGATAATCCACTATATAATGATAAAATCCAAGCTTGTTTATTTATTAGTATACTCCGTAGCCCCAGAAATAAGCTCCCCTTTTTAAAATTATTAAATATTATATCCTTCGTTATATCGTTCTTTTCCCGAACAGCAATGTAGTAAATAACAGAGATAAATATTCCAATTAACCCTATAAAGAATAAAGTTTTTCTCCAACCATATGTCGTAACAGCTATGGAAAGTGGGTATGAACCACCACTTGCGCCTAGCATAGCTACCATCATCATTAAACCAGACATAAAAGCAAAGCGATTTTGCGGAAACCAAATATTTATCATTTTTATACAAGTAATAGCAGCAAAAGAAGAACCTATACCAATGAAAAAGCGCATTAAGCTGGCAATTACGACTGAGTTAGTTTGTGATAAACAAACTGTACTTAGAGCAACAATTGCTATTGCAATTGTTGGGAATAACCTAGTTCCAAATCGATCCAAAAAAATACCAACTGGTATTTGCATAAAGAGGTACGCATAATAATATGTAGCTGCAAGATAACCTAAGCTTTCACCAGTAATAGAGAATGTATGCATCCATTCTTCTGTCATTACACTTGGAGAAACCTCTAAAATATTTTTGTAAAAAAAGAAAGATACGGCAAGAATCCAGTATAACCAGGCTTTACCTCTAACAAGGCTACATGAATCAATTTTAAATAACTCATAATTATGACTGCATAGTAGATTATTTCTCATGAAAAATACTTCCTTATAATATATTTGTTTTTCTTAATAAATATATTTTTATATTCAAGTCCATCTAACAATTGTATTGTTGTTAATAAACCCCATAAAAAATGAAAGAGTAGTTCTAAAAGATAACGTATTACTCTCATTTGATTTTACAGCATGAATATTTCCACCATTTAAAAAGTAAAGATCTCCTGGAAATACCTGTAATTTAATATTTTGTACATTTTCTAATAATTCGTTTGGATATGGATATCCTGTGCCAATAACACCTAACCTTTTTCGATAGGTATCGTCAGGCATAAAATCCCAACAATATAAATTTCCTCCATTATTATTTTCTAAACATATGTTTCCAGCTATTATATTATAATTAGTTACTTTTTGTATTTCAAAACCCAATTGCTTGTTATTTTTACATTGAGCCATATCTTCGTGAGGTTTGATAATATATTCTCTACCTTCAGACTTACATGAACGAATCAAAAATTCTCCAGCACGCTTTTTATTATATTTTGCTACTCTAAAATAGATATTTTGTTCCTTCAAAAAATTTTCAAAGTTGAAAACTAATTTTTCATAAACATTTTCAACATTATTAAATAATTTCTCTAGGTAAATTTTACTATTATCTACTTCATTAAAATATTCTTCTAGATATTTATCAAAGTGATATGCTCCCAGGTTATAGGCTGGAACTTTGTCCTTTCTTTTACCAATAACTGGACTTGCCCAAAAGTTTTTAAGAATTTTTTGACATGTACTTTTTGGAATTACATTTCTAAAAATACAACCCGCAATTTCACCTTTTAAGACAGCTAATATTTTTTCATATTCTATAGTGTTGCTTTCATAAAAAATGAAACTATTTTTTTTATTTTTACAAAATTTTATTTTTGTTTTACTTGGTTTAAAATTAGTATTTTGTATATAGCTTCCTATTTGACTAAACATTCTATACCTCTTTTTTATTTTATGTTTATAAAATATTTTTTATTCTAATATCTTACCTTCATTATTTTACACATGAATTTGATCTATTTCACCCCCGTAAAAATACGGGGTATAGTATAAAATTGGTTCTGATAATATGAGTTGACCTTTTACAAAATAGAACAATAAAATTTTAAAATATTTAACCAATAGTATTTAAGAAAATGACAAGTATTAAAGATACATAAAATTGCCATAAATCTTTATAATCTGCGTTTTTAAAATTCATTGTATAAGAAAAGCAGCTATGTTATATTTGCTATACAAACAAGAGCAATAATATGAAAAAAGTTAGTGAAAATTTAGATATTTCTATTGAGTCTGTTTTTATGCAACTACCAGGGTATGCTTACTGGAGGGATCTTAACAATAATTTTCTCGGCGGAAATCTCATGGTTGCAAAGCTAGCTGGATTACGATCTAGTAGGAAACTTGAAGGACTTTCTGATTTTAATGCTCCATGGAGCAAATTTGCTGAGAGTTACAAACAACAAGATTATGATGCCTATAATGGGCTAATTTATAAACAGTTGGATCCTGTTATGTCGGCAGATGGTTTTAAAGTACTCACTGCAACTAAGGGGCCATACTATGATAAAAATGGTGATGTTGCAGCCATTGTTGGATTGGGGGTAGAATTAACTGGTAAAGATATTATAGAAATAGCTCATTTGATTGATTCTGAGACGCCATTTAGCCAGGGTAAATCTATAATTATTTCAAATCAGAACTATGTATATGCCAAATGTGAGAAAAAATTAACTCAACGAGAATTGGAGTGTATGTTTTATCTTATGCGTGGTAGATCTTATAAAAGGATTGCGAAAATATTGAATATATCTCCTAGAACAGTTGAGGAATATATAACTAATGTTAAATTAAAATTTGGGTGTAATACAAAAGACGAATTAATTGAAATTGCGCATAAATATGAATTTACTAGGTTTATACCAGAGAGCTTAGTGAATGATAAATTATTAGCTTCTTTACATTCTAATTGATAGCTATTAAAAGAAATCCTATGTTTTAGGGAAGCATATGATTGCGTCCCATTTTTTTATATAGAAAAAGCTTCAGAGATATCTTTTGAAACACCTCTGAAGCTAATAATGGATTTTACAGATAATAACTAGATATATATTCAGTGTATTACCCAAAAAGTTTTTCAATCACTCCTTTCTTCTTTTTTCTCGCATTAAATTCTTCAGTAGGTCTGCGAATCATATTTTCGTAGGTTTGCTTATGTCCCTTTGATTCCTCAGCTGAATGCTTAATAGTAAAGGATATAAGTCCAAAGAGCGTTTCTATGGCTCCTTTCTCTATACTTTCAAGTTCTTCTTCTGTTTTCTTTTCTTCAGCAAGTTTTTTTGACTGTAATTTAGGAGTTATGTCATATAGCTCTTTAGCATGGTCCAACAGTCCTTTCTCATTCCTACTCCTTCGAGAGGGTGCAGCATGTTTGTGGTGATATTTTTCTTCCATTTCTCTGCCGATTTCATGAGCATGTTGGAGTTTTCTAGGATCTACAGGCCTTAATACCCTTTTTTCCCCAATGTCACTCTCTGAATCATTACTCGAATCCTCACTCTCAGCCCAGGTACTCCCTTGAGCTCCCGAAGATAGAAGGATTAGAGTTAAAGAAACATATTTTAGAGTCTTTAAAGCTTGTTTATTATTCATAGTCATAGTATTCTCCATTTGTTACGTTATGGTTAAAGGCTCAAGCTTCCAAAATCTTTGAGCCTTTATCTTTTTATCAAAAAATTAGATGAAAATATGCCCTGTAAAACTGCCTCAGTAAAAAATACGGGAGTGTTAGGGTGCAAGTCTAAAAAGTGGTCTAGCATCTATTAATTAAGGCATTGGCACGTGGCTGTGTGGCTTAAAGGAGAGCTGGATAAGCAGTAGCTGTTGCCAACTACCACTCTCCTAAGAACCGTGCATGAAGGCACCCTCAAGTTAACTCAACCAGACCAAAACATACCCTGATTTAGGAATTTTAGACGCAAAGAAGCTGTTGAGCTGCTTCTATCCAGATAGCACAAGCAGGAGGGATGTTAAGGAAGAGGCCTTTTGGGGCCACTTCAATGTGAGAATTAAATTAATTCATTAAAAATAAAGGATTTTAATCTTAATACGTACAAACTCAAATATGCAGAAATTCAGTTTTACTCATGAAATTTAAATTATTTAACCACTTGTTTTTATTATGTTCTAAAAACACTTGGCCCCAAAAGGCCCCTTTCTTTACACTGGGCCAAATACAGAAACTAAGATTGCCGTTCAGATTCTAAACCGAATGGCACAGCTTGGCATGCCCAGAGCCAGAAAAGCAGCATGACCATTCAGTCAAAAATGACCCAATTCGTCTCGAAATTCTTTTATGCAACACAGTCGCTGGTCGTGTACTCGACTGTATGAAAAGTTTAAGAAAAATATTCGAAAAATGAAAGCAGCTAAGCAGAATATACATGTTGCTTCACCCTTACTTTAATTTTACTCTTAAGGAGTAATTTTAAAACTCAGCAGTAATACACTTCATGGAAAACACCTCCTTAATAGATCAAAGTTATTTTCCTTTTCTTAAAGAAATCAAGCATGCTGTTATGCAGGCACGTGCAAAAGCCTCATATTCTGTTAATCGTGAGCTTATTACCCTCTATTGGGAGTTAGGTCAAAAGATTATTGACAGCCAGAAACAATATGGATGGGGGAAAGCTATTGTTGAAAGGCTCTCGAAAGATCTGCGAGACAGTTTTCCTGGGAATTCTGGGTTTTCAACACAGAATTTATGGTACATGCGCCAATTTTATCTTGAGTATAAAGAGTTACCAGATCTCCAACAGCTTGTTGGAGAAATCCCCTGGGGCCATAACTTAGTGATAATGTCTAAAGTTAAAGACGTAGAAGCTAAACGTTATTATCTTAAAACTACTCTTCAATTTGGATGGAGTAGGAATGCTTTAAATTTACAGATTTAAAATGATACCTATAAGCATCATATGCTTACTCAAAAACAACATAATTTTAAAACAGTACTTCCTGAACCGCTTGCCACTCAAGCAGATCAAACAATGAAAGATGTTTATACCCTCGATTTTTTAGGGATAACAAAGCCAGTTATCGAATTAGAAATAGAACAAAGAATGATTAAGAAGATTAAAGATGTGCTTCTTGAGTTAGGTTATGGATTTTCTTTTATTGCCAACCAATACAAACTCCAGCTGGGGGGAAATGACTATTATGTTGATTTGTTGCTATATAATAGAAAGCTTAAAGCCTTAGTAGCCATAGAGTTAAAAGCAGGAAAATTTAAGCCTGAATATGCTGGTAAAATGAATTTTTATTTGAATCTTCTAGATGAGAATGTTAGAGAAGAGAGCGAAAATCCTTCCATTGGTATCATTATGTGTTCAGAGAGAAACCATCTTGAAGTTGAATATGCTCTAAGAGGTATACAAAAGCCAGTTGGGGTTGCAGAATTTAAATTAACAAAGACGCTTCCTAAAGAACTAAGTGATAAACTACCTGATGCTAAACAACTTGAGGCACAAATCTTTAAGGAAATAAGTTATGAAGAAGTTTAAT
Organism: Alphaproteobacteria bacterium; assembly: GCA_016742295.1. Lineage (GTDB taxonomy): Bacteria > Pseudomonadota > Alphaproteobacteria > JAGOMX01 > JAGOMX01 > JACVCA01. The sequence goes on from JACVCA010000037.1 coordinate 8,660, forward strand.
ACGCAAATTTTATGGGTTTGTACAAACAGATTCATTACATAATTTGCTGATTTATATACATAATATTCTACAAATTTGCCATAAGATATATTATACAGCACTTATTGACATAAAGGCAATATAATAAACCATTGCGCCCCTCTCAATTTATCTTGACCATTTTATTGTAGCAAGAACAAGGTTGGAGATAGAATAAGTTTAATCCAAAAGAACGATTGTAGTCTTAGAATAAGAAAATGCAGGAACAAGCTTATTAAGATCCACCCATACAGCATGAATGCTGGAACTAAATATGCCACTTCGCCCAATTAGGGTTAAGTACCTATCTTGAGTTTGTAGGTCTTTAGC
>JACVCA010000038.1 GCA_016742295.1 Alphaproteobacteria bacterium
AGGCTAGGGTTATGGCTCAAGAGGCTATAGTTGATCATATTGAGCTTTTAAAAGAAATGGGAAAGCCTCTTTCTGAACCGACTAGTCTTGAAGAAATTATGGAAGATCATAAAAATACAGAAGCAGTAGCTTTTTTGGTTACTGTACCTTCGGAAAAAGCCGTAAGAGTCAATATCACACTTCCTGAAGATGTTTTAACAATTATAGATAAAAGGGCAAGAGATCATCATATGACAAGATCTTCTTTCCTAGCAGCAGCTGCTTTAAAATATGAGAAGAATAATGTCTTTCCTAATCATTAGATATTATAATTGGGGATTTTATTAAGTTCTCTTTCAATAAAATTATCATAATGTTAATTATACAGCTCTTGTTGACATGTAGGCAATATTAATGAACTAAGTTCCTCACCCCTCATCTTGAATAATTTTATTCAAAAAGAACGATTGTAGTCTTAGAATAAGATGATACAGGAACAAGCTTATTAAGATCCACCCATACAGCATGAATGCTTGGACTAAATATGCCACTTCGTCCAATGAGTGTTAAGTACCTATCTTGAGGTTGGTAGTCTTTGGTAATCCTGTTTTGTCCAAATAGAATTTGAATATTACTGACACTATTGGCTTTTATAAAATCGTTATAGGCTTCACTATTAAACACTAAAACTCCTGGAAGACCCCCTTTTTTAGCAGGCACAATTTTAAGAGAACCTGCAGGAAGCCAAGATGATAACTGAGTCTCTTTAGGAAGCTTTACTTCCCCAATATCTTTGGGCCAAGAAAAATTCCTATTAGGTTGGTTTTGATCTTCGTTAAGCTCCAAATAGCTTTGAGATAAAGAATTGTTTTGAGCTTGGATTGCATTAGAAGAATACAAAGACATTAAACATACAAAAGCAACTATGGAAGATCGTATAAACATTTCAAGCATCGCTTTAAAGTAACTTAACTCTACTATAAAAGTAGTAGCCTACAGTGTCAACAAGAGAGAAACTCACCTTATAAATTGGATAAGTGACTCCGGATAAATTTAAGTAAATAATTTTAGTATAGAAACCGTGGCAGGAAAAATTAGCCCTATCCTCTATTGTAATGTTCCTTTAAATTACACCCCACTTTTTTATGTTCCCAGTGGTTTGAGTTCAATTACGCATCAAAACTTTAAACCAGGATTTATACAAATCGTTTGTCAAATGATACCCAAAAATGAAACAAGAAAATGAGCTAACACCTTTAGCTGCTTGATGACCACCCACTTTTAAAAGCCATTTTTGTCCGAAAATTCATCGGTTTTCTTTAAAGAATTTAGATTTAGAAGTTTTTCCGGCGTTAAACCTCATGGTCTTCCTCCTTTTCTTTACCCTTGTCGGGCCTACTTACTGCAAAAGTTTTTAGTTCAGTACTTTCTTGAATCTCCTTTGCAAGACAAGAATTGGCCGGATCCCTTATAGCTTTCATGTTTTTGATGAGAGCCCGCATAATTACATTATAATACTTACCAGTATAATAATTGTCATTGCCATGTAGTTCGATCAAATTACTGTTACATCCCTCTTTTGTATGTAAAACCTTAACTGTGATTAAATTCTCCCAGTCATTGATACGTGTTCCAGCTAGAGAAAGGCTTTGGAGAGGGGGATTTTTCTTCAAAAATAACATTATATGGTTAATTGAATTAATAGGATTGCCACTCAAATCTAATTTGACAAGCTGATGAAACGGTAACATCTCATAATGTAGGAAAAATCCAGTTTCAATACTGCATTTTGTTATTCTAATCTCTTTAAGTTCTTTGTTTTTCGCTAATAAATCTCGTATCCACAGTTCATTCATACCATCAGTCTTTCCAATATCAGGATAATCAACGATATTCAGGTGTGTTATTTTCTTTCTTCCAAGATGGCAAAAAAGATAATCAAAATCGGCTTTTTCTGTAATTTTAATTTGTCCTTGGGAAGGAATTATACCCACCACCCCTCCGTTTTGACACGCTTCACCTAAAATTTTAGCTACAGTAATAGCAATTGGAACTCTTACCCATTCTCCCATGGGAGCCAAGTATTTTAAGTTCCAGGGTCTTGGTCCTTTTTCCTCTTCTAATAACTTTTCTTCCTTTTGTTGCAGGAAACTTTCTAAGTTTTGCTTCTCTGAAATATCTATAAGCCTTAGAAGAATAAAATTTTCAAGATCATAGCTTTCTGGTTGATCATCATCGCTTATACAAATAACGGCTTTTATCTTTATATTTTTTGGCGCTACATCAATCATGCCTGGAAAAGAAATTTCACTCTCAGAGAGAATATTCTTCGCACTCGTATTACGAATAGAAACCCTCCCTTCAGCTTGTAGCTGAGGTACAAAAGTAGGAAAAGAGCAATTAAATTCCTGTTCATTGAAGGCTATAGAGTAAAATAAACCCAAAAAGGCGGGGTTCCCTAATTCTAATTTGGACCTGAATTCTTCCTTTCTTAATTTATCTAACTGCGTTTCCTTATGATTCTTTCCCTGTTCATAAAACACTTTATTACCAACCGCATACTTTAAAGCATGTTTAGGAGCAGTTGAACATGAGATAAAAGGATTGCGTCTGAGAAAGGATAATATTGTACTATCTTCCTCTTTATTATGATTAGATTGGCACTTTTCATACTCTTCTTGGCAATTAAGAAAATAATGCAGATATTTGCTAAAAACCTCTTCAGGCGTATAGTACTCTTGTGGAGTATATTTTACATAAGCGTTCAAAAGCGCGTGAAATTTTCTATGGTCATTGCTATAGACTTCATGGAAGAAATCATAGCTGCTTTTATATTTTTTTCCCTCTCTTTCTACTCTTACTTCTTTAGTGTCTTTTTTAAATTGATCTAATTTTTCTCTGATTAATTTCCCTCTTTTATTTAACTCCTCTTGCTTCTTCTTACAAGTTTCTAACTCCTTCTCCATATCACCAGAAGTCTCTATACAAAAATTTACTCCCTCTGCACTACATGCAGCCGAAGAATATAGAGGAAATTTACGGAAAAACTCAAGTACAATTGATATTTCCTTCCTGGGAATTGGATGATCGAAGAATAAATGGTATCCGCGAAAAACAACAATTTCATCTGGTGGGCAAGACAAATTATCCCAAAAGTCATCCAGATCATTTGAACCTAAATCTTCCTTTTCATTAGAAGTATCTGAGGTAAGGCATTGATTATTTTTAATAAATTCTCCTTCTACTTCTCCTTCACTAGTTTGCAGTTCTCTTTTAGTTACAGATTCACCATGGAAGTATTCACTCTCTTCTTCTTCACTATCTGAGTGAAGTATGTTGTCTCTTATGTCACTTGTAATAACTAAGCTAGAAAGTTGTTGTGAGAGCTTTCCTAGTTCTTGATCATCATTAGATGCCCATAGTCCCTCTAAACTCGCAAGAATAATTACAATATTTAAAGATATCCTCTTAAAAGATTTCATAAGCATTTGCTGTTTTTCCCTTACAGTTTATATTTTAAAGTGAAATGGTAATATGGCTTACAGGCATAGTAAGATTTTTGTGAAAAGCTAAAAATACTTCTTCGAGCTAGACTTATAAATTAAAATTATTGCTCTATCTTCAACTATAATCAATATAAGTTGTTTGAAGTGATCTTTCCACCATTTTTTAGACGGTTTGAACTGAGATGGATTGATTTATATAATAGTTAAGGTCTTTGTGATTTGGAGACTGATAGTGTAGGGTAGAATGTCTCCTTTTTGAGTTATAATGCTCTTTTATGGGTACAAATGCATAAGCGGCAGTAAAATTTAATAAGATTAATTTTGTTGAGTCAAAATTTCCCTATGATCAGATGAATAAAATATTTTCAACAGCTTATCAAAAACTAGAAGTTAAAGGTGTTTAAATAAAAAGCTAATATCATGATATAAAATGTAAATTTTTTTTGTGTCTAATCAGTTAGCTAAAATTCTAATAAACTTTACTCCTGCTTATGCAGGTGTATCCAAATTTTGACTTTATCAAAAGTAAAAAGAAAACTATGAGCAAGAAAATATTTGGAATTGACATCTCAAAGAAAATTTTATTGGATCCGTTTACATAAAATATTGTAAGGTACCACAGGAATTTTTAGAATCATTGACTGGCTTTACTTTACAGTGATTTTTGCCCTCGTTTTTTTGAGAGATTTAAGCCGCTATTTTCCCGGGTAAAATTCTGACAGAAGCTTTAAGCTTTTCTAAGGAAGAACGAGCAGCTATTACAATCAACTTTAACACAAACTGACACACTATTATGCGTAACAGACATATCCTCAACCACTAACATATTCCCGTGGTACCTTACGTTCTTTTATGTAAACGAAGCCGAAGACCCCGTATATCATACGAAGGAAAGTCAACTTGGGCGCTCACTCTCATTTTTGATATAATTATAATAGTCCAAATATTGGGGAGGAATATTTCCCATAGATTGCCAAATTTGCAAGGATTCATTAATTTTCCCGGCTAATGATAAAGAGAGAGCATAATGAATTTTATCGTTAAGACTTTGAGTTTCGTCATAAATCTCTTTCATCAGTAAAACTGCTAATTCATAACTTTTAGCTTCTATGCAAGCTCGTTTGAAGGAGCGCTTATCATATAGTTCTCTACTTATAGAAGAAATTTTTTTCCATTCGATCAAAGCTTTTTTATGTTTACCAGCTCGTGAAAGAGCTTGAGCATATTCTCGGCTATATTCAATTGTATTAAAAGTTTCAGTTATTTTTTTCCATTCATCTGCAGAGGCAAAGAAGCATCCTGCATTTCCTAAAGCTCGTGCATATAATTCCCAGTCTTTTATATGCCAATCATTTCTACAAGTAAATTCCCATGACCTAGCAATAAGACGCCATATATTGTTGAATTCTTGGTTCTCTTCTTTACTATCCTTTAAAAATTGGGCAAGATATTGAGCAAGCTTATACAAATCTTCCATTTCATAAGAAAATTGGAGGATTCTGCATAAGTTCTTGTTTTTTAATTGTAGAGTATTATTAATGTCTTTCGCACTTTCAATAACTGATGTAAGCGCTCGATGATTTGGCATACTTTTTAACCCTAAACGATATTCAATAAAAGAAGAAATTTTAAGGAATTTGCATATTGATAATATATATATTGCATAACGATCAATAAATTCAGGCTCAACCTTTTTATCTAATAATTTGATTGTTCTATATTTTGAAAAAATTAGATAAGAAAAATCACTATTGACCCTATTTTCAATGGAAAAATGTTTTAAATAATTTATTGCTGAAGTATTATGTTTGCAGCTTTTAGTTTTAGTAGAGTTATCTGATTGATTACATTCTTCCGTACATTTTTGAAGAAAATCGAGATTATAAAATTTATAGGTGGGAAACCACAAACTTTCTTTATCATTTTCGATTTTAAGGCTGATTATTTTAATTAGACACGCACAAGATTTTACTTGCTGAGAAGTTACTTCTTCAATAGAAGGCCCCTCACAAGCAATAGCCTCTAAGGAAACTAAAAAGGAGAAGAAAAAAATTTTAATCAAAATTGAGAGCCTTATCATCTAATAGTTTTCCTCCTTAAATATAGCAATTACAGCTTCATTAAAAACTAACTTCGCGTTTTCAAAATTATTCTCAGACTGCAATTTTAAGGCGTCTTTTATTTTATTCTCACTGCATGAAGAATATTCTTTGCGTGTTCCTATATTTTTTGCCCACCCATATTTTTCATTCGCTAATTTTTTAATTAAAGGCTGATTAATATGCGGGTTAACTTCCAAGCTTTCTAATTTGTTTTCTATAGAAGAAGTTATTTCCTTTTTTAGGTATTTTAATGTCAGTTCAATTTTTGAGAACTTCATACCTAATTTTCCTACATTTCCTAACAAAACAGTCCAATAAAGGTATTCAAAATAGTTTAACCTTTTCCTCGATACCTCTTCTTGATTTCCTTCTAGTTCTAAAGGTTTTAAACTGCCTAATGGTATCCCTGATTTTTTATAATATTTTTTAGCATTTTCTAAATCGTGCTTCCCTTGATATATTTCACCGAGTTCATAATAAATATAAGGATCATTAGACTCTTCTTGTGCTTTGTACAAAGCTTCAATTTTATCATATTCTCCTCTCTTTCTATAAATCTCAACAACCTTTTCAAAAGCACTTATCATCCCTAATTTTCCTGCTTTCAGGAAAAATTCTATGGCTTCTTTTTCTCTCTCAGCAACTTCTTGTTCATCATTGACATATCCTTTCAAAATCATATTAGCAGCTTGACAATAACCTTCGGGGATACCTTCATCCCCTACCCTCTTAAACTCATTGAAGGCCCACATGTGGCTATTTTCAAGCTTTGCTAAATCAAGCTTGGCTTTTATTAAGCCCTTATTATAGGCTATCTCATAATAACTTTTTCTTTCCTGCTTATTGTCGCTAAAGGTAGCACGTAAATGAGTCACTCGTGGATCAACATCATCCGTAGTAGCTTCAATTTCTTCATCAAGGCAAAATTTAGCTTGGTGTGCATCTTTTAGGTAATAATAAATTAGAGCTCGTGGATATTTGTTAAAAGAGCGAGCTCCTTTACGCTCTAGATAGTGTGAAAGCTTTTTTTCAAACTCCACCCCCCACTTTTTTACTTTATCTTTTTCCTTACCATTGCTATAAAGTGCAAAAATACGTGACAGGTGATATAGAGCCACAGGATCTTGATATCTTGCAGAATGGGCTAACCCTTCCTGAATGTAGTCTTTGCGATAAAGATATATGTGGCTATCAGTGTCATCCTCAATTTCTTGAGGAAAAAATAGAAATGCCATTAACGCTTGAAAAAGAGTTTGATGTGGCCATTTATCAATAGCTGGAACTCTTCTTGGGGAAATTAATGAACGACATTTGTGACCCATTTTATCATACAAAACAGGCGATATACCACCTTGCCATAAATAATTATAAGGATCTTCGAATAAACCTTGAGAATTAGCCTTATGAATTGATAAAACATGCTGGTTTAAAAAGGTACAAAATGTTGTTAGATTGGAAGGCAATTGAAAAAAATCTACCATATCTTGTCTTTCAATGAAGCTTGTTTTGCTTACACCTTTTTTCTCCTTTGCAATTCTATAGGGTGCTTCGTCATGGGTATCATTAATGAGCTGTTTTCCACTTATCATCTTTTTCATTTCATAAATGTTACTTAAAAAGAACCTGTGTTCAGAAGTATACCCTTTGAAATTTATATCCTGCAGCCAACGTATCGGTTGATTACCAAACCTATTATATTGTACATATAATTCCTGTTCATAAGGACCATACTTATAAGCAGATATGCTTTCTTTAAAAAGTGGCTTATTATAAAGAGCGAGATAAAAGCCTTGGGCATAATAACAAAGCTTTTGAAGTTTAAGAGGATCAATAGGCTCGCCTACTTGTCCCTCTCTTCTTCTTTCTTCATCTTTCATAAGAAAAAAATTAGCAACCTGGTATATACTACACAGTATTTCTGACTGTCCTTTAAGGAAAAGGTCCTGGGCACCTTCTCTCAATGCTGGGGATTCATCTAAACCTCCTTCCTCCTCCCAAGATTTCTGAAATTGGTTACCAGTGGATATTCTTAAAGGAGGTTTATAGTCAGAGGTAGCAGGATTTAATCCTTGAGGAATATGAGTGAAAATTTTACTATCATCATCGAGTTCTTTGCCTTTTCCTTTTCTATCAGAAGTAGCAAAAGACGGAGTTACAATAATAACTCCTACCATTAACAAATAAGTAAAAGTGAGAATTTTGAATGAATGCATTATTTTTCCCTCATTATTAATAGGTAGTAGCCATACCTGATTTAATTGATGGCACTTTATATTTTATAAATTCAAATTTATTTCATTTCGAAAATACTTCATTTTTTAACGGTCCCCTTACACTCTTTTCAAGATATGACATCAGTGATAATTTTTAGCAACTAATTTTCCATCAAGATGCTGCCAGATTTTCTCAACTTCTAGCCGGTTTATTTCTTGTTTATCTTTCCTGTAATGCGCTTTCCTCCATGAACCCTTTATAGGTGTAAGGGTTCTGATACTATGTTAACCCGAGTTGCGGATAAAGAAGAGTGTTAACATATAGGAAGGATTGAGGTATTCTCAGTTTTGCAAAAAATAGGGAGATACCTCAATGGAAATAGATTACGATACCTTATACTGTTTTGTCGATGATTTTTCAAAAGCGTTTGAACCTTGGTACAAGAAGCAATTAATAGCTGATAATAGAATTAAGAGAAATCGCAATGGTCAGCTCAGTCTAGCAGAAATTCTAACTATTCTCATAACCTATCATCAGTCAGGAATGTCCTGCTTTAAGTATTTCTACTTTCATTTTTTCAAGCTGCATCAGCATTTATTTCCAGGTCTTGTTCACTATACGCGATTTGTTAAATTGATAAAAAGAACTCTCCCTGCTCTGGCTTGTTTATTAAAAAGCCTTGAAGGAGAAATTACCGAATATCTTTTTATTGATTCAACACCTATGGCCGTGTGCCATAATTTGAGAGAAAGAAAACATAAAACTTTTAAAGGATTGGCAGCTAAAGGAAAAACTTCAACTGGCTGGTTCTTCGGAATGAAGATTCATATCATCTTTAATACAAAAGGTGAAATTATTCGCTTGGTTATAACTCCAGGTAATGTTAGTGACAAAAAACCTGTTCGTCATATGGTCAAAGGACTTAAAGCTAAATTGATAGGCGATAAGGGGTATCTATCAAAAAGGCTCTTTCAGGACCTTTTTGCTCAAGGAGTCACGCTTATTACTAAAATCAAAAAGAATATGAAAAATTGCCTTATGAATATCAGGGATAAATTAATGTTGATGCGTAGGTCTTTTATAGAAACAATTTTTTCTTCCTTAAAGGCTCTAAATACTTTGATACATCATAGGCATCGATGTCCTATTAATG
>JACVCA010000039.1 GCA_016742295.1 Alphaproteobacteria bacterium
CCCTAAAGAAACAGCTTCCCCTTCAGGCAGTACACTTAAAAGAGAATCAATCTGCTCCTCACTAAGAAATGAATCGGCGGCGGAAGCATCTTGACTGCTTTGCTGGCTACTTACTGATGCATTATTAGTTGCTGAGGAACTGGCTTCCCTGGGCTCTGAAGAGGGTAAAGGGAGCAAGAAAGTCTTACCATTTTGAGATACTTGGTTGTTAGCTTCAAGCTTGTTGAAGATAGAATGTTTAAGTTCTTCAGGAAGAGGAGCTATTACTTTATTAGCTTCATCGGGAGATTGCGCTTGTAACATTAGCTGTACATAATAGTCAATAATTCCATAATCAGCCTCACAACCATTAGGAGGATCTTTAGAAAGAGACTTAGTAGGAGAATAATAAATCTTTAAGGAGCTGTTCGAGATAGAAGGAATAGATGCCTGTTCTTCCTCAAAGATAGATTGAGAAGCTTTAGAAAAAGAGGAATATAATATAAACAAAGTGAATAAGAGAAAGTTTATAAAAAATATCATCTTCAGCTCTCCACTAATTTTCTTATTAATAGCTAAATATATCTATAAATTCTCTAAAGTATTATAGTCTTACTGTCAAGTTTACTAAAAAAACCTCCTTGGCATTTTTTTAAACCAACTGAACGACTTTGCGCTTGGCTTCACTGTCACCCTCAATATAACTCTGGGTCATTTGCAAAGAGGTATGCCCTGCTAGTTGTTGCACGTCCCTCAAGGAACCCCATACTTCTATAATCCTTCTGGCTGCATTTGTTACAAACGTTCTCCGACCTGAGTGACTTGAACAGCCTTCTAAGCGTAAGGCTTTAAATACTCCTTTAAACCAATGAGAAATATTACAAGGCAGCATTTTAGGACCTCGTTCACTAACAATAATATACTGGGCAGAGGTGGGAGAAAGAGATTGATATAGATTAATGAGAGCTTGCTTTAACTGCAAGTTCAAAGGAATGATACGCCCAGACTTTCCCTTTGAAGAGTTATCCGGCAAATGTATTACTTCTCCAATCTGTCCTGAAGCATCAGTGACCATAGACCAAGTCAAACAAGAAATCTCTTTCGCTCTTAATCCTGCTTTAACAGAAAGAAGGAACATTACTTCATTTCTTAATGGATATCTCCCTCCCCTGACATGACCTAAGACCTGTCCGATTTCACGGGAAGATAAAATTTTTGCTTGTTTCTGTAACTTGCAGAAATAAATGGCACTATTTGTGCAGGATTATTTGGCACCTTTGAATTGCAAAAAGTACGAATGTCCGAAGATTAATTTTCATTTTAGTATATGTTTCCGATTACTAAACATTCTCTTGCTGCATCAACAACTTCTTTTGATATGCAGGAAAGTTGATTGACCTCCATAATCCTTACAGCCTGCTTTAATATACGCATAATAAGCCTGAAATTCCCTTGCGTAATGCGTGTAATGGCGGCAATAGCTTCATTATCAGTAAAATCTTTTTCATCAATACCGATACCGAATGTTGAACAATGTTGCTGGATGATAAAACGGACTTCTTCTTCACTTAAAGATTTAAAAGGATGAGCAAAACCAACTCTTGAATAAAGCTGTGGGAAGCGTGCTAAGCGCTTTTCTATACCAGGCATACCAATCAAAACCATGGCCACTTGATTGCGATCATAAATATCACGTAATTGCTCTAACCCTCTAGGCTGGAGTCTATCAGCTTCATCTACAATGATTGTCTTTACATAGTTCATACTTACATTACACGGGATCTCCTCATCCTTATAGATGGATTTTTCCTTTAAGCGATTAAAAGCAAGCATAAGATTTCTAATTTCATTCTTGATGTTTTTTGGCGAATCAGCTATCTCAGGGGTGTAGATAATGGTATTCAAGGATTCCATATCAATAGAAGGCTTGCTGCCAACTACATAAGGGACGGCTTGATTGATATCATCTTCAACTTTATCCCATCTTGCCCAATGCCAAGCTGACATGCTTTTACCGACACCAGCAGAACCGTAGCATAACCCTATATAGTTCTCTTTTTGGCAAGCTTTGCAGAACTCTGCGAAGCGTTTATATTCTTTCGTTACGATAAAATTATTCATCTGAGCTATAAAGTTTTAATTTTGTTATTTTACAAGGCCTGACTGCTAATCTTTCTATTGTTTTCTGTCTTTCTTTTGTCCCTAAAATTGCATCAACGAGGGACACACGTTGTCTTATCTCTTCTTGTAAATCTTTACGTCGTTGGTTCCTTGCTGTTTGTATGTCCTTTAAACTCACACGCTCCTTGTCTAAGCCCTGGCATATAGGCTGACATAAATAACGATTTTTATAAAATACACGAAAGCTAGTAATGTCCGCAGGATCATAACGGATTACAACTGATTCTCCCACATAGGCTGCTAAGACAGAATCAAGGTAACGTAATCCTTGAAACCAGATACCATCCCGCCGAACCATTCGAGGTTTTGCAACCGTTAAAAGGAGTAAATCTAATTGGTCAATAGATTCGGGCATTTGAGGCAGAAACCCGTTCTTTTCCCAACGTTCTTTAGGTATTTCTTGCGTAGAGGGGTGTAACTTTTGGTTATAATCAATAATAAAGGCTCGGATTATTTTATCTAATTCAGCTAGTGTGATTTTTGCTATGGGGTTTTTACGTTCGGTATAGTCATCTCGCTCAGAAAGCAGAAGCTGATTTAAGGTTAGGAAAAATCGCTCAATTTTCCCACGTCCTCTTGGCACCCCGATTTGGGAGAACATAAGTTGGATTTTTAAGTCAATGCATACTTGTTCTATATGCTTTGATGTGAAGTCAGAACCATGATCTGTGTACAATGTAGCTGGAACGCCACAGATTGACCATTGTGGTTCGTTCTTACGCCAAATGGCCTGACGTAAGCAGAGAGAAGTTTTAATAGCCGAGGGCACAAGAAATGAAAGTTCATAACCTGCTATACATCGGCTATGATCATCCATAATAACCGTAAGCCAAGGTCTTGCAATATTTTCTGCGCCGTCACGAAGTATCAAGATATCCAACAACACATGGTCTGCTTGCCAGAGTTCATTTGAACAGCTAGCTTCATGCTTATATAGCAAATCAAACTGTTGTTTGTAGGATTTAGCGCCCTCATGAGCTAATGTCTTCATTCCTTCTGGCAAGTGATTAATAATATGTGAAACAGTGCGATAACTGGGATGTTTCTGATTGTGCTTGATAGCATGCTCTTTGATTTTACGAAAAATGCTGGCCGCGCTTAAATGGGGGTGTTGCAGGTGGAGACCTTCAATAAGCTGTTGTAATTCTTGTGAGCAAGAGCGTCTCTTACCATTGTCTTTTCGCTGTTGCCTAATAAGACCAGTCAATCCTTTCTTTTTATAGCAAGAAACCCATCTCCGTGCTGTTCTTGGGCTTATGTTTCGTTCTTTGCAAATTTTAAGAAGGGATTTCTCTTTTTGTAAAAAGGGTTGAATAAGCTTGTATCTGTATAAAGCTTTACTTCGTTCCTCATCGGTTCGTAAGTTTAATCCGGCTTGCGATTCTCTTTCATTCATTTTTTATATACAATAATTTTTGTTGGCAGAAAAATTAAAACCTCAAAAATTAAACAGAAGGCTCATAACGATTAAGCGCATCGTATAAAGTTGAGCGTTTTATACCAAAGTTTCTGCAAATAGAAGCTTTGCTTGCTCCCGATTTTAAATCCTCCAAAATAGCTTCTATCTTTTCCTCATTGATGGCTCTTGGCCTGCCGCTTTTGCGTCCTCGGCGCTTTGCTGCATCAAGGCCAGCCATGATTCTTTCCCGCGTTAAAGCTCTTTCATATTGAGCCAAAGATCCAAAAAGATTAAACAAAAGCTCACCATGGGGGGTGGTAGTATCCATGGCTTCCGTCAGTGAACGAAAGGCAATCCCTTGTTTATGTAGATTGGTAATTATATCAAGTAAATGGGGAAGAGATCGTCCTAACCTATCTAACTTCCAAACGACGAGACAATCCCCTTTATGCAAAAATTTAAGTGCTTTTTCCAAGCCAGGCCGTTTATCCTTTGCGCCGCTAGCTTTATCTTCAAAAATATGCCGTGGATCAACACCAACCTGAAGAAGAGCATCTTTTTGAAGGTCTGTATTTTGACGATCATTTTCTGATGAGACACGCATATAACCTATGAGCATACGATAATCCCTATTTTTACCATTTCTGTACACCCCTTAAATACGACAGTGTTTTTCGTATATTTTTAGGGTATATTCAAACATGTTTCAAGTCGGTTGTAGCGCATGAACGAAAAACATGTGTTTTACGGACCCTAGTATTGAATTCCTTAACTTACTTCGAAATCGTATCTTTTTCTAAGATCAGAGGTTAACATGGTCAGAAAACAAGCTAAAGTTCTTTCAAAAACTGAAGTCACCCAAGTCCTGGACCACATAAAAAATTATCGCTACCCTAAGCGCAACAAAGTTATATTCCTTCTCTCCCTTAAAGCCGGACTGCGTGCTCAAGAAATCTCACTTCTCACATGGTCCATGCTCACAGACGCTTCAGGCCAAATTAACGACTTCATCCAACTTCCAGACAAACTCTCAAAAGGAAAATCAGGCAGAACTATCCCCTTAAACACAGATTTAAAAAAAGCCCTTATAGATCTCTATCAATCAAACCCCTCTGCCCGAGAAAATTATGTCATCGTTGGTGAGCGAGGCTCCAATATGCTGCCTTGTAATATTTCTCATTGGTTTTGCTCAACGTTCAAGAAATTGGGTTTGAAGGGATGTTCAAGCCATTCAGGACGAAGAACCTTTGTCATCAATGCGGCTAAGCGTATCATAGAAGTAGGTGGTTCTTTGCGAGATGTGCAACAGCTTACCGGACACGCCTCTCTTCACACAACACAACATTACGTTGAAGAAGATGCTGAAGCTAAACAAAAAGTCGTACAATTAATTTAGCTATCCGATTACCGGCTTTCATCTTCAGGAATATAACGTTCTGAATTCCCTCTATGAGTTAAGCGCTTATGGGGTAGATTGATTTTTAATAGAAAGCCCTTCTGTTATAGTTTATGTCTTGAGATCCCATAGAGGGTGCCAAATAATCTTGCACAAATAGTGTCATTTATTTCTGCAAGTTACATACAAGCCTTATTTTCTTTACACTCAACAATAAAGTTTACTTTATCGTTGGGTCAAACTCGACTGAGTATAAAGTACAAAGAGCATAGCTGATTAAATTTAAATAAACTATGAATTTTAATTTATTGATTCCGTGCTTAAAAATATAATTACTTTAAAAACTTTCTTTAATAATTTGTTATTAAAATTTCTTATTTTTTAGATGGCTTTGATAAATAAAAGAACTTTTCTTCTTACAGATTTGCTAATAGTAAATATTTTGCAACTTGACATAACGTATGATATACAGCTTATATAAATTTCATATTTATGTTAATTAGGTATAAGCAATGATTCGTGAAATCTCAGCAATGGAAGCGCGTAAGAATTTTGGAGAACTTCTCAATGAAGTTAGATATCTGCATGACAATATCATCATCAAAAAAGCAGGCAAACCCATTGCTGTGTTAATTGATATGGCTCTGTTTGAAAAGGTTATAAACCTACAATCTCAATCTGAAACGCTAACATCTATATCTGAAAGTGACCCTGCAGATAAAAATAGTAATTCATAGCGAGGCCATCCAAAAGTGTGGTGAATTTAAACTGCCAAAGGGATTGACTCATTTTCTTGCTCCATTTTTGGGTACCATTAATCAGGATTATTCGCCCGTCAGTTCAATTTTTGGGACAGAACTTTAAAACCTACTACACTTTTGGATGGTCTCCAACTTACAAGTGAGTTTGTGAAATATTTATTGTCCGACGGCTGCCCGGGCCGCCCCTATGAGAGCCTTGCTCCGCTGCGTGGCCCCTGTATGAGAGATACGTTTACGTTTAACCTTTGCTCCGCTCGAGTTTGATTTATGGGAGGAAGTACGCAATAAAGAGTGAAGGAGACGGCCTTCTTTGTTATCTAAAGCAATGCGTAAAAGAATAGAGTCTTCAATTTTAATACCAAGCTTTTCTCTTAACTGCTCTACTAAGTTTACTTGCTCTTTGCTGCATTCATCTAGCTTTACTAAGATCTGAGGCGTAAGCTCATCAAGATTAGAAAGCTCCGCTCCTGGTACCTTCAATCTTCCTAGCCTTTCAAGAAGCTCTTTTAAAGTGTTATACTCTTCTTTTTCAATTAACATGCGAAAAAGGGTGCGTTCATCTATTATCCCTCTTGGAATATCTCTAGGATGTACTTCTTTAAGTACAGAAGTGATCCTCTCTTTGATTTCTTTAACAGTCAACTTACGAGGAACAGCTTGCCTACTCCCTGATTGACTTTGAGGAAAGCTTTTTTCCACTTTTAGTAAATCCCTTAAGCTTTTAATGATTGTTTCAATTTCTTCGGTGGTATATTGAGAGAAGTTGCCTTTAGAAATCCTAGGCTTAGGGTTATCGGGTTCTTGGGGCTGTTGAAAATCCAATCTCAATTTATCTTCAGCATCAGCTTTCTTTTTATAGGAATGTAATAGCTCTTTGGTTTTCATTAAACTTACATAAGAATCAGGACAAATAGGGTTACTGCGTAAATCAATTATCAAAGAAGGAACTCCTATCACTAGAGCACTCAGGCTTCTTACATTATCTTCACTGGTGATCTTAAACTGATTGTGATTCAGTTTAAGCTTTATGAAATTAGAATTTCTTTTAGTAAGAGCTAAAATTTGCACAAGCGTATCTTCACTCTTCAATTGATTATGGCTTAAATCAAGAGTGGTAAGATGCTGATAAGGGATAAGTGATAACAAGAGCCACCTAGCCCCTGAGTCTTTTAATCCTATATGCTTAAGCCTCAATGTAGTAAGCAAAGTAAATTTATTACACACTGACAATTCACGAGAAAAATGACGTGCAAGTTTTAAAGCTGAAGGCTTAGGAAGTAGAAATTGTTCTCTGCCTCTTAACATAAAGCATTTCAGATAAAGTGGAAGGGCAGAGATAATTGATTTAAGGTCTTGGTGAAAGTCAACTTCCTTTAAAGCTTTCTCTTGCTCTTCTTCTTCAGTGGACCATTTGATTATACAGTGGGCTTTTGGTGAACTTTGTATAAAAGCCCCATTCTCATCAGTTTCCTTATAAGAACTGCCAGAGGTACTTTGCTCTTCTGAAGCGAAGGTAGAGGTGCTTGTTGTACTTGTATAAAAAGGAGCAAATGGTTGGGAAGAACTTACTGGACCTTGGTTCTGAGAATAAGGATAACAAGTAAACGTTGGAGGGGTTGGTACACTAGGCTCTCCTTCACTTATTCCAGTTGAATCAGGATAGACTTGCTGAGGAAGGGGAATTTGGGGATTATAAAAACCCAAATAAGTAGCTGGGTAAGAGGGAGAAGCAGCCTGCATAGGCTGAGGAGCATTAGCTATCTCCCTATCACTTCTTATACTTTGTTCTCTTACCTCTTCATTTTCTCTACTCTCGGGCTCAGAAACATACCTATCTGAGGGCCAGGAAGATTGGTTATAAGGTATAACAACAGTTACTTCACCAGCCTGCCTATGAGTGCTTGCTTCTAAAGCAGGATTAACATCATTTAAATAAGGAGAGGCAAAACCTAAGGAAGAAAAAAGTAGAAAGTTTATACATAAATATATTGATAAATAAAAACTTAAGCTAAAACCTTTAAGGGGAGATGAATATAAATTCATAGAAATCAGTCCCTGATTTTTTATTTACCTTTTAATGTAAATAAAAAAAGAGAATAGTGCAATCATAATACGCTTATCTCAGGCAAGCTGAGGTAATTTTATAGTAAAGGCTAACTTTTAAAGGCATTCCCTTAACCTCAACGGATAGGGGCAGAAACAGCAAGTTCTTCTAAAACTTTCTTAAACTCTTTAAAAAAATTATTATGCCTAACCTGGGGAGAGCCTTTTTAATTTTTCTTTTGCTAAATTATAAGAGAGGCCAGCTGCTTTACGTTATCATCCAATAGCTTTAGCTAAGTCCTGCACTCCAGTTAACCCAAGCTTATCTATCAAAAGAGCAGCGGAGCAGCAGCAATTACTTGTTCTGTAGCTTTGTGGTACCAGGATATAGCTAATTCATCTGCTTTTCCTATATCCTCTATCGATATCCCTTGCTTTACGGTACCAGGATATAGCTAATTCATCTGCTTTTCCTTGCTCCTCTGCTGGTATACCCTTGCGGCTTTGATACATCCACCCTAAGTTAAATTGAGCATCAGCATTTCCTTGATCAGCTGCTTTGCGGTACCAATATACAGCCCACTGATCTGCTCTTTCTTGCTCCTCTGTTGATATACCTTTGCGGCTTTTATACCTCTCTCCTAAATTGTATTGAGCTTCAGCGTCTCCTTGGTCAGCAGCTTTACAGTACAAGTATAAAGCTAATACATCTGCCTGTTCCTTCTCTTTTTTCGGAATGCCTTTGCGATCCTGATATACCCATCCAAGGATAAATTGAGCTTCAGCATATCCTTGATCAGCTGCTTTACGGTACCAAGATACAGCAAGCTCATCTGCTTGTTCCTTCTCTTCTTCAGCAATACCTCTGCGATTCGCATACATCACTCCAAGGTTAAATTGAGCTAAAGCCACTCTTTGCTCAGCTCCTTTACGCCACCAGTATACAGCAAGCTCATCCGCACGATCCCTTTCCTCTTCAAGAATGCCTCTGCGACCCTCATACATCAATCCAAGATTACAT
>JACVCA010000040.1 GCA_016742295.1 Alphaproteobacteria bacterium
ATATCGCACAGCTTTATATCGTGGAACCGGACCGGCAAGATTTTTAACAGAAAAGCACCCTTCATAATCCGTGTGTATGTCTTCTCCAATCGCCTCAAAGGTGGGATTAATCCATATCGTTTTAGGCATTGTTTGTTCTAAATCTGGCCGCCATTTCTTCAATTCTTCATTAAACTCAACAGCAAATACAATAATCTGTTTACTAAAGCCTATCTGAGGAGCAGCAAGGCCAGCGCAATTCTCCTCTGCATCAAACTTAGCTTCAAGCATTTTAATAACGCTGAGATCTTCAGCAGATAATGGAAAAGAAATTTCCTCAGCAACTTGACTAAGAACAGCCGGGCGTTTAGCATTGAGATCTTTAATAACAACGTAATGAGGTAAATTTTTCATTCTTTAAGGCTCTTATGGCTCGCACCCTTTCACCGAACAAGGGCAGGAATTATAATTATAGGACTTTTATAAATTCATCTTCAATTATTCATTTAAGTGCTGCTAAAGCTGCAGCATAATCAGGTTCATCTTTTATTTCAGAGACTAGTTGCGTGTAAATGATTTTTCCCTCTTCATCAAGAACTACCACCGCCCGTGAAAGTAAACCCGCAAGAGGCCCATCTTGAATTGTCACCCCATAATCATAGCCAAATTTCGGAAAGCGAAATGAAGATAAAGGTATGACATTCGTTAAATTCTCAGTTGTACAAAATCTCTTTTGTGCAAATGGCAGATCAGCAGAAATACATAGCACAACTGTATTTTTAAGACTGCTGGCCTCTTGATTGAATCGTCTTACAGACATTGCACATACAGGTGTATCTAAACTTGGAAAGATGTTTAAAATAACCTTTTTACCTTTAAGGCTCTCTAAACTTAACTCTTCGAGGTTTTCACCGGTTAAATAAAAAGGCGGGGCATTTTCTACAACCCTTGGTAAAGTTCCTACAGTTATCATTTTATCGCCTTTATAAGTTACCGTACTCATGGTGATATCTCCCTTAGATGGTAAAGTTAGTCCTGTGCAGCCCGTTTTAAGCGATCATTAATAGCAATACCGATACCACGCATTGGGATTTTCATAACAGCAATTGCACGAAATTGTCCCTGATCGACCTCATGCAGCATAGCAAAAAGATTCGCTGCTACCTCTACAAGATTTGAAGTTGCACTTAAATTCAGAGTTTTAGCAGCTCCAGGTAATACTGCTTTGCCAAAAGCCAATAAAGCTTCATCATTGGCTACAGTATTCGCATTTAAACGCAGCTTTGTCTGTGGAGCATAATGCTTCAATAATTGTCCTGGTGATAAAATTTTGTTATCACTTTCAATTAAAGTTCCCAAAGGACCGATAATACTTTCAATCTGCTCACTTGAAACCAAACCAGGCCTTAAAAGGGTCGCTGGTTCAGTTATTAAATTGACAACCGTTGATTCTATCCCACCCTGACATGCACCCCCATCCACTATAAGCTTTGGATTGCTTTGTCCGAAAAATCCTTTAAATACATGTTCTGGTCTAGTCGGACTAAGGGAACCTGAAGGGTTAGCACTCGGTGCTGCGATAGGCCGCTTTAAGTCACTGATAATTTTACGAGCAATAGGATCAGCAGGCACACGGACTGCCAAGCTATTCAGTCCTGCACTTGCAAGTAAAGAAATTGCACATCCAGGCTTACGAGCAAGCACAAGGGTAAGCGGACCTGGCCAGAACGCTTTTGCGAGCAGACGTGCACGTTCATCAAACATAACATACTCTTCAGCAAGGACCGCATCAGCAAGATGAATAATTAAAGGATTAAAGGTGGGGCGATTTTTTAAGGCAAAGATCTTTGCAACTGCCTGGTCATTAGTTGCATCTGCTGCAAGTCCATAGACAGTTTCCGTGGGTATTGCAATAAGGTCACCTGCTAAAAGAATGTTTATGGCATTATGAAGAGGAAGAGCAAAGGGAGATACAATTTTAATAGACATAAGATTCTATATCGCAAAATTATTGGAATTGGCAAATAAATAAACCACTTGAAAAAAAAAGCTCTCTCATTAACAATGCAACTTAAATAAGCTAAAAACGTAGCAGGAAGAAGAAGTATGGCAAATGAAACGTGTTCGACAGCTATGTGTCAATGTTCAATGGGAATGACGCCTACTACCTTTAACGGTTCTCCATTCAATCGAGTTCTAACTGAATCTAAGCCTGCCGGCAATATTATGGATATTGCTTTGGGACTTAATTTTCCTCAAGCTTCAGCGACCTTTGGTCAATGTTTTAGTCTAGGTAATCCAACTGTTCTAGCAGCAACAATTGCGGCTGGAGGCGTCTTACAACCTCAAACTTGCACGCCATTCATAACATCACCTTGGGTTCCAGGTAGCCCTAATGTTTTAATTGGCGGAATGCCTGCTTTAAGCAGCACGTCTCAAGCCATATGCAACTTTGCAGGAAATATCACCATCATCCAGCCTGGCGAATTTACGGTTATGGTTCCATAAGCATACAAACTTAATTAGCAAATGGCATCACTTTTTGCTGGATGAATGTACAAAAAGCTTGGATACGTGCAGAGAAATGAAGTTGTTCAGGATAGATTAAATAATACTCTACTGTTTGAGTATAGGCAGGAAGAATTTCGATGCCCTCATGCTGCTCTTTAACCATAAAGTTATAAAGCTCTCCAATTCCTATTCCAGCCTTAACAGCTTCTAAAAGCGTGGCGTAGCTATTGCTTTCGAAAACTGCCTCACGGTGATGGCCTCGTTGAGATCCTTGTTGCAAAAAGCTTTGCACTTTATTACGAGATTCCTCCCTGCTCGACTTAAAAGTCAAGAGACTGTGGTAATCTAAATCCTCAATACTGAGAGGAGTGCCATACTGTTGTAGGTACTGTTGACTTGCGTAATAACCTAAACGACATGAGAATAGTAACCGCGTAACGTAACCGGACTGTAAAGGCGGATGTGTAGCAATAATGATATCTGCACTTTGAGGATCAAAAGTTTGATCTTCTCCATAAATTTTCAAGTTAAGTCTAATACTTGGGTAGGTGTCTAGAAATTCTTTTATATAAGGCATCAGCCCAAGCCCACTATATGCAGCTGAACATCCTACTGTTAAAACCCCTCGCACTGCGCCTTGGCTTTCATAAAGTAATGCCTCAGTCAGATCAAGCTTTGCTGCGATCTCTTGTGAGGCCTGATAGATAAGCTCTCCTTGAGGCGTGAGCAAAAGTCCTTTGTGTTGACGACGGAATAATTGAATATCAAGCGATGTTTCAAGGGCTTGGATTTGGCGACTCACGGAAGATTGACCTAAATTAAGCTGTTTTGCAGCACGGGTAAAGCTTCCAGCCATAACAACCATATGAAAAATGCGTAATTTATCCCAGTCCATAGAAAGACATCCATTTAATGAGTACAAATGTATGTATATATAATAACTATAACCTATGGTAACAGCTTTTAAAATTTTGCTTTAGCTTTATCTTGTTATTATCTGCTGTGTAGGGATCACAAAAAATCTACTTCCTTCTTTGCTTTCCTCAAGGCAAGGTATTTTTTTCCGAATAATATCTTATGTTTAAGGGAGAATCCATACCTGATGAAACAAATGAGAGGATAAATTACGTTCTTCCTCACTCCCCTCCTACTCACCTCATCCTCTGCTGTAGTGAAGATTAAGTAAAATTAAAAAGATAACTTACATAGTGTGTCTACCTTCCCTTGAATTCCGATCTCCATGGGAATGACAGTGAGAAAATGGAGATGAGGTCCACCTTAAGGCTATGACAAGTCTGCAATAATTTTTTCAGATGTAAAGTAGATCCTAATCTCCTTACTCGTTTTCTATAAAAAAAGGCCTAGGCTGGTATAACCAGCCTAGGCCTTAATGATAAACTAAAGTTTTAAATTAGAAACCGTAGCTTAAACGTGCGCGTACATCATGAGTTCTTGACTTGATCTTACCTGTATAAGCATTTACATGTACTGTATGCTTACCATGGGCAATAAACTTATATTCTACGCCAGTTGTCCAACGGCTAGTACCAAGCTTAGCTTGAATACCTGCACCAGGTGCAAACCCAGCTATAAATTTTCTCTTTTTAAAGTTACCAGTCACTCTAGATGTGGTATTAGGAATCAGATAATTAGTAGCACTAACTTTCTGAGTCCAATTTGTCCCGGTAAGCCCAAGACGCACATAAGGAACTATTGTACCAAATGAATAACCAGCCTTTAGAGCAAGATCCATAGAAAAACCTTTCTCAACTTTATAGACTGCTGTACCAGCTGGATTGCCATTTACCAAAGTAGTTTTTCTAGAACGACCTGTGAAATCTAAACCAAGTTCTGCAGCTGTAAATAATTGATGTGGACAATTTCTTTCCCAACCAAAGTGAACCCCAGCAGGAACACTATTAAATTTAGTAGCTTTTTTATTTGAAAGCCTTAAGTTATTAAGCTTTAACTTTGTATCGTTACGAGCATAACCAACGCTAACCCCGGCATAAGTACCAGCAGTTGCAGCTGTGGCTACGTTTGCAGTACTAAGAAGTGCAACGGCACTCAAACCTGCAATAAGACTTAAATTTGTTTTTAACATGTCATTACCCTCTGTTAGTTATTTGAATCTAGATCTACTAGATAATATTTATTTAATAGGAACTGTTAATCCATTCAACCTTCAAATTTAGCTTATGCATAAAATACAAATTTATGTGACAATTCCGCCACAGTCCTATTTAATGACTTCAATTGCATTTTTGATCATTGCTGTCGGAATTTGAATGCCTAAATCTTGCGCTGACTTTAAATTCAAGTAGACGCCCAAGTGCTGGGGTGATTGCACAGCCATGCTGGCAGGAGCTTGACCTTTCAGAACGTGAGCTACCATTATCCCTGCCTTCTTACCTTCTTCATAATGCGTAAAACCGATCGTTGCGACTGCTCCCTGATGTACTCCTTCAGGGTCACTAGCAAACACCGGAAGCTTTTTGCTAATTTCATCTGACATACAAAGTGTAATCACTGCTCGCAAGGCAGAAGCAACCGTATTGTCCAAGGGAACGTAAATTGCATCGACTTCTGTAATCAAACCTTGTGCTGCGCTCAAAACCTTAGTGCTGTTTTCTGCGGCTTTGGTAATGACCTTAATATCAAGCGTCTTTGCCACTTGCTTAACTTTTTCTACTTGTGCTGCTGAATTAGCCTCCCCAACATTATAAAGCACGCCCAAAATTTTTAAATTTGGCATAATCTCACGAATTAAGAGAATTTGCTTTTCAATGGGGGGCATATCGGTAGTCCCAGTTATATTCCCTTCAGGTGCTGCCAAGCTGCGCACTAAACCTGCAGCCAGCGGATCCGTTACAGCTGCAAATACAACAGGAATCTTGTTACTGCGGGTGGCAGATGCTGCCGCTTGCGCACTAGATGTCGTAATCGCCACCATAACATCAGGTTTCATCCCAACAAATTTTTGGGCAATCTGGTTGGCTGTTGCAATATTGCCGTGAGCATTTTCATATACCCAAGTTAGATTATGGCCTTCCCTATATCCGGCTTGTGCTAGGCCCTCTTTAATACCGCGACGTACTTCATCAACCGCCGGATGAGCAACAATTTGGGTAACAGCAACAACTTTATGGTCGGCAGATTTTTGGCAAGAAGTTACAAAAGAAAGTAGCATTAACCCCAACAACAAATTTTTGATATAGGAAAAGCAGAATTCTTTTTGAGACATGTTAAGATGGGAGCCAAATTTAAAGCAATCAGCGTGCTTAGGACCCATTTTGAACGGCCTCAGGCTTTGGATTAATTTATTCATCAACTTTCTTCTCTTTTTCCATTATGCAAACTTGTCATGGAAGACTTTAGCTAAATTTATTCTTTAAGCATAGGTATAATTTAGCGGCTAAAAAGTTTTCACTTATCCCTCTTACCTACCTCCGCATTTTTCCTATGACTGGAATCGATTCCAAAAGCTTTGACAGGCTGTTTAAAATCTCTAATATTAAAAATAATGATGTTTAACATGAGATTTTGATGACTCACTCTTCACCCTTATTAAAAGGCCCTTCTTTAAAACCATTGTCCCAAACCTCTCCTGAACACCTGGTGATTTTTCTCCATGGATATGGTTCAAACGGTCATGATCTCATAGGGTTGGGACGGGCATGGCAGAAAGTACTTCGGACAACAGAATTTATAGCTTTTCATGCCCCCACCCCTTGTAGTGAATCACCTTATGAACAAAGCTACCAATGGTTCAATCTTAGCAATTTTGATCAGGCACTTATGAATGAAGGCATTTCCCAAACTGTGCCACTTTTAAATGCCAGTATAGACAAATATCTAGAAGAGAGAAATTTGTCCGATCATAACCTTGCTTTGGTTGGTTTCTCCCAAGGAACTATGATGGCCCTTAGCGCAGGCCTCGCAAGACCCAATCCGTGTGCAGGTATTGTAGGATATTCGGGGATTTTTATTGATAGACCAGGAACTCCTGTAGCTTCATTACCAGAAATCCTCCTTATACATGGAGATCATGATCAAGTCGTTAATATTGAATATTTACCACAATCTGCTCAACGCTTAAGCTCGCTTGGAGCAAAAGTCCGTACCCATATTTGTAAAGGTTTAGATCACACTATTGATAACACCGGTCTAATAATGGGGGCGCAGTTTTTGCGTGAGAGTTTCGAAAAGACCACATAATAAGGGATAAAATTATGACTCAACCTAAAATTGCTCTTATCGGCGCAGGTAACATCGGCGGAACCCTAGCTTTTCTAGCAGGCCTTAAACAATTAGGTGACATTGTCCTTATTGATATTGCTGAAGGAATCCCCCAAGGAAAATCTCTTGATATTATCGAGTCTTCGCCTATTGAAGGGTTTGATGCTCAATTTACCGGTACCAATGATTATGCGTATCTGGAAGGGTCAGATGTTGTTATTATTACAGCTGGCGTCCCTCGCAAACCTGGAATGAGTCGAGACGACCTTTTAAGCATCAACTGCAAAGTTATGAAAAGCGTTGCTGAATCGCTGAAACGTTATTGTCCGCAAACATTTGTAATCTGTATAACAAATCCTCTCGATGCCATGGTTTATGCTTTAAGGGAAATGAGTGGTCTCCCTCATCATATGGTCGTAGGAATGGCAGGGGTTCTAGACTCTGCACGTCTGCGAT
The DNA here is from genome assembly GCA_016742295.1 of Alphaproteobacteria bacterium. Classification (GTDB taxonomy): domain Bacteria; phylum Pseudomonadota; class Alphaproteobacteria; order JAGOMX01; family JAGOMX01; genus JACVCA01. The sequence goes on from JACVCA010000040.1 coordinate 7,186, forward strand.
ATTTCTTAAGCCTTGAACTTGCTGTTTCGGTTAAAGATATTTCCGCGCTCGTTCTAGGAGGTCATGGAGATACCATGGTACCTTTACCCCGCTATTCAACAGTTGGAGGCATTCCTCTTCCAGATATCGTTAAAATGGGTTGGCTAAGTCAACAACGCTTAGATGAAATTATTGAACGTACGCGTGGTGGTGGTGGTGAAATTGTTCAACTCCTAAAAACTGGATCAGCATTTTATGCCCCTGCGTCTTCGGCTATTGAAATGGCAGAAGCATATCTTAAAGATCGTAAACGAGTTTTACCTTGTGCCGCATGGCTTAATGGTGCTTACGGCATTAAAGATCTCTATGTCGGGGTCCCTGCGGTGATTGGCAAAAATGGTATCGAGCGCATTATCGAAGTTCCCTTAAATTCTGAAGAAAAGAAACAGTTCATGAAATCAGTTGAGGCAGTCCGAGGACTTATTGCAGCAGTTAAAGACTTTATGTAAGTTAGAGTGAAGCATTAATTATAGGCTTTTAAGTTGCAAATGGCAGTTTTCTGCACTTGTATTTCTAAAATCCCTCTTTATAGCCTGTAATATAGCTCGAAACCCACAATTTTTTCCTTAAAATCTTTCACTTGATAACACGTCCTAGAGTCCCTCATAAAATATTAAGCCCCTTCTATTAAAACTTTGCTGTTTCTCATTCTTAAAACCTAATCTTAGTAAAAAATGAAGCCCGAGTTTCCTCGGGCTTCAAGTCTTCACAGAGTTTTCTCGTCGGGGGAGACGAAGGAGGCTGAAGTATCAGCACCCTTGAGTTCTCGCAAACTCATGCTTTACTTATTACCGTATTTGCGCTCGATAACAAATACTTTATGACGATCTGTCATATATCAAAATGTAATTCTACTTTTTCAACGTCATTCGTTTTTTAATATCTAAAGCCCAATTTAAATCAATCCTCCCTTCTTTTAAAAGGGTTGTGCATATATAGCTAGTCTCACTTAAATTGAGTATACTTTTGAGGAAATTCAAAGGAGGCATGCTGAATGACTTATTCATTAGATTTTCGCCAGAAAGTTCTTAGGATTAAAGCAAAGGAGAACCTCAGTTTTGCAGCAGTTGCTAAAAGATTTGATGTTGGCCTAGCAAGCGTAGTGAGATGGTCTAAGTCTATTGTCCCTAAAAAGACGCGCAATAGACCAGCAACAAAAATCAATATGGATGACCTTCAAAAAGACGTGATAACTTACCCAGATGCCTATCAATATGAACGAGCTAAGCGGCTTGGGGTGAGTAAGAATTGTGTTTGGCATGCCCTCAAAAGGCTAAATGTAACTTATAAAAAAAACCCTTGTGCATCCCAAAGCGGATCCAGAAAAACGCTTTGCTTTTTGCCA
>JACVCA010000041.1 GCA_016742295.1 Alphaproteobacteria bacterium
GATTTTAAAAATTTCTTCCCATTCCTTGTCTTTAATGAAATAATTCATCTTGGTAGTTCTCCTGTGTTTTCCCATTGGAAAACTACCACCTTTTCATAAAATCTTAAATCTTGTTCACAGAACCTAAAGTACGCTCCGCAGGCTCACCGCTCGTCCGCAGAATAACAGCCATTTTTAATCTACCTTAAATTACCTTATTGAAGGCCTCATTATGCACTTAAAACTAATCACGCCACCTGGCGGAGAGCCTGTCAGCGTTGAAGAAGCAAAAAGATATTTACGTGTGGAAGCAGACGAGGATCAAGAGATCATTGCCAATCTTATTACAACAGCTCGCTTGGCTGTCGAGAGCTATACAGGGAGAAACCTCATGACGCAAACTTGGAGATTGACTCTTCATCAAACAAACCCTGCTTTGAGTGCTTGCCTGATTTCTCCCTTTAATCGGAGAAAAGCCACCATAAAATTGCCTGGAAATCCCTTTATCTGTCTCCAGGGGCATCCAAAATTAGTCAGTCAAAGCGCAGAGTGGGAAATTAAAGATTATCACGTTGTCAAAGGGCTTTCTCAAGCTCTATTAGGGCTCCATGGACTGAGTCTAAATGAAACACAAAGCTTGCAAGTGGATTTCAGGTGTGGGTATGGAGATAGTCCTGAGGAAGTTCCTCTAACTTTCCGTCAAGCGATTTTGATGTTGGTTGCTGAACTCTATGACAATCGTAATGGCCAAAGCTCCCATCCCACACAGCCTGCTTTTATCAATGATGCAGTAGCTTGTCTTCTTGAGCCATTGCGTTGCTTAGCAGTAATATAAAGGAGACGATATGTTGCAAATTGGACATCTGCGTGAACGTGTTACGCTTCAAAAGCGGGCCCGCATTCCTGACTCACTAGGGGGATATACTTATACTTGGGCTGAAGCTCAAACGGTTTGGGCTTATATTGAGCAAATAAAAGACAAAGCACTCACTCAATCAAAAAATAATAAATGCAAAAAAAGCATGAATAAGTTCTATTATAAGATCCGTTTTAGGCATGGAATAAAGATATTTTCAGATATGCGCCTTAAGTGGGGCTCACTGCAATTACAGGTTATGGGTGAACCTGTTTCAGATCCTTTTAAAAAATGGCTTGATGTCACAGCCTATTCAATTCGGAGCTAATCATGAATGATTATGGACTTTTTAACGTAATACGTAAGAAGCTGCTTAAGAATAAAACTTTTCGCGATCTAACTTCTGAGATTTATACGCAGGTACCCGATGATATTAGTCCCCCTTATGCCTTGATTGATTTTTGTGATTTTATTGAAGATCGACCTTTTAAGCCCTCCAGGGTTCTTTTACAGGTCAAAATCAAAATTGTAACACAATACCATGGCTTAAAAGAGCTTCATCAAATCATCGAAGCTATACATAAAACGCTAGAGCATCAAGCTCTTAAAATTGCAGAAACTGACAGTCAAAGAGCTTGCAAAGCTCAATTCCGTATAAAACATTTTAAGGCTGATATTTTGCCTGATGGATATAGTAGGGTGGGTGAAATTTTATATGAAACAAGACTATCATTTAAAGGAAGTATTAGATGAAGGAGACCGATTCATTTCCAAATCAGCTTGGTGAAGAAAATACATTTGATTCAATCAAGTATGATGCAATTGATGATATAGAAGATTATTTCCGCACAAGTGCTCTAACGCGCGTTTCAATTCTGCCACGATGGATCATTTCTTGAATTTAAAGGGGTTTATATGAGTGAAACTGATTTAAAGCTAAGCTGTGGCGGGTTGCCTCCGTGGTCAGCACGAGGCTGTACCCAAATCTTGAGGCCCATTCCAACGGGGGATTTGCGCCGTACCGTCAATGGACAACTCATTTATACAGGACTACAAAGCCATCAGAAATATCAATCTTTGATACAATGCGAAGATAAAACCCCGATTGCCCTTGATGGCTTATGGAGGGGAAATGAGATAGAAGTCAGCTGTATCCAACCTTTGACCCAACGGATGACGGGTCAAGTATGTAGGCTTGATCGTAAGCCTATTATTGAAACTGTCCAAGCAATCGAAAACAGGGGGCAGCCACTTGTTATTGCAGACATAGAAGGACAGGATGTTCGTCTTGCGAGTTCAATTCAACAAGGCTTTATCACTTATTGTCCCATATTACAAATGCGCATTGTTGATTTTGGATATAATATAGATGAGTGGGGGCTTAAAAATGGCTGGTATCTGAAACTTGAAGAAATTTAGATATACATGTACCCCCTCTTCATTCATCATTTGCTATCTACATACTTTTATATTGCAATTGCATGCTAGTACGTTAAAGAAATGTTAGATTAAATTTATGGAGCCTTTATAAACTTTAAGCAACCAGCTTCTGCTTAATTTTAGCTTTAGACTGCAATGAAGCTGTGCCTTTATTCATCTTCGCATCCTTCCGACGCAGATGCGTCTCGTAATAGGCAATTGTCAATGTACTGAAAATAATAATGGCAGCTCCAATAAGAGCCATCAAACCAATGAGCTCACCAAAGAGAATGAAACCAAACCCACTGGCAAAGAATAATTCAACATAACGGTAAGGTTGTAAAGCTGAAATTTCTGTAGCAGCGAAAGCTTTCAGAAGACAATAAAGAATTAAGTTAGCGCCTGCCCCTAAGCAGAGTAGCCACAAAACTTCCATAAATGAAGGCATTTGCCAAACCATATAAGCAGGGGCCGCACCAATGCAGGCTGTCCCGGCTGCAAAATAAAATAGCATCGTTAAGTCACTTTCTTTACTGACCATAATTTTATTCAAAATATCGCTTGCAGCAAATAAAATAGCTGCACCCAAAAGCCATAAGGCACCTATATTGAAGTTCATAAAGGAAAATTGCGAATCGCTAGCATTTGGCTGTAAAACAATCATAATGCCAATAAATCCTGCAACTGTTGCTAATGTGCGTTGCCAACCAATTTTTTCACCTAATACCACAAAAGCCATAGGTAAAACAAAAAGTGGGACAGTTTGCGCAATCGTACAGGCAATGACAAGCGGAGTCGCAGCTACACCCGCACACCAAGCTGCAATAGCACCGTAGCCTAGAAGTGCGCGTGCAATATGAAAACCTGGCCGCTTGGTCTTAAAAGCACTGCGGTTAAAATAAAGCATGACTGGTAAAAGGGTTAAAGTCATAAAGAAGAGGCGCAGGAATGCCACTTGCAGGCTTTCAAGCCTTGTCCCTGCAAGGCGCGTGAAGACGTCATTAAGACTGCTTATAAGGCAGACGAGGATAGCCCAAAATACACCTTGAGTGTAGCCACGCTGATTGGACCATTTCCAGAACTTTAAAAGAGGTGCAATAGGCCCTAGATAGAGCGGAAGGGAATTCAATTTACTTTGGTTTATACTATCCACAGCAAGACCTTTATTTAAAAAATTGAAATTTCATTGGGTACAGTTATGAACTAAAAGCCTTGGCCTTGTCGAGAAAATTTTTAGGAACTGCATTACTGAGATATCGAAAAGTCATTAAAAGAGGGCACAATAAATCTATCAAAAGAGGAAGAGATGAAACTTTATTTCGCGTGGGTGGAAAAAGCTGAAAAGTTTAATCCTGAGATACATGAAAGGGAAGATGAATACATCTTCAATTTAAAAATTAACCAAAGAGAGGGAGGCATTGCAATTGCTCAAATTGAGGTCTTGAATCCTAAACACGGCCTATTACAACAGGGACGTTATAAATATTGCTATATCTCGTATAGAGAGGCCCAGAAAAATCACCTGTTGTTTAAAGGCGCGCTGATTGGCATGCCGATTAAAATTGATGGAGAGGTCGTATGTCTTCAATTTACGAGTGCATCAGAAGATCATTTCAAAAAACTTCAAGATGTGTATCAGACCCTCAAAAAACCACCTTTTTTTGATGAACTTTTCATGGATGAACATGCCCGTGATGAACCGGTTGAAGCTTTAGAAGCACGTCCAGCCCTTTATTATTTTTGTAGAAAAACCGGCGATATACGCCTTTCAGGTTTTTTTGAAGGAACTTCTCATATCGATTTAGGAGAAAATTTTTATAGAGATAGCCTTAAAGTTGAAGTTGGCCAAGCTCCTTTATGTGCTGTGGACGTTGTGCTAAGTGCTCAATGGAAACAACAGGCTGAAGGTTACCAAGATCTGAGCCCTCTCATTGAGGCACAGTTTCCGGAAGGCCTTGTCAATACTTTAACTGGAAAAGATTTAACTGCAAAATGGTGGAAGGCAGGGGAGCGAATTGGCCATTCCGCCTATTGGATCGAGGAGAGTGAGCTTGAGGAAGTTAATCCACCTTCGACAGGAGGTTTAAATCTTTACCCCAAATCTTCAGTTGCAGTATGGCAAGCAGATGAAGAGGGGGGTGAAAAGCGCCAGATATGTTTTAAACGCTCGTGGTACAAACCCACCCTGAAGATTGGCTGGAATTACCGTCAAAAACGTCAAGAAACATTGAATTTCACCTTAAACCATTTAACCCAAAATCTACTACCAGATAATCAAAGACGCCTTAAGCTCAAGCTTAGCTTACAAAATATTGTTGGTGAAAATCATAGATGGCGGCCTTTACATAGTTATACCCAAGGCTTCAATGTTGTGTATATGAATACAGTGTACACCTGTCTGACTTCTCATATTTCAGCAGATACCTTTGAGTCAAAATTATGGCAAAAGAAAGGCAACAATTCCCATGTTCATGAGCAGGCCGGCCGTTCAAGTTTCTTTTTAACCGATCGCGGCTTTGAAGCCTTTAAACACGCTGTTGAAATTGCACGAACTCACTTAGCTGCAAGCGCACGAGCAATTACAATTAAAATTATGGGTGATTTCGAACAACTGCATCATATTACTACTGATCATACAGTGACTTTGCAGGATGATCGTTTACCTGGGGGTACCGTGACGGGAAAGGTGATTGGTTATAACCTCCAAGCAGATGGTAAGACAGGGAGACGTTTTGTTCATATATCCTTAGGAGTTGCAATTGGTTTGGATCAAAGATCGATTGAACTGCCAGCTCCTGTATCTGAAGATGGCTATGTCGAAGCTGGCTTTTGTACAGCTGATTACCAGGTCATACCTGAAGAATACGGCAAAACAATATCAGGCATTATCTACAAACATTGGTATGACCAACAGCCTACTGCAGGTGTTTTATATCCTTATGCTTTGACTGCTTCAGATATAGTTTGCAACCTAAGTGTTGAAAACAATGCTGTGCATCAAAATCAGCATATTTTTATTCATCAATATCCTAAATGCAGTAATCCCAAAGCTGCTCTTCGCGAAATTCCTACGGACATACGTCTTGAAATGTTGAATTTGTCATCTTGGGAAACCCTTAAACATGAAATTTTCGTTGATATACCAGAGCCCTGGTCAGCTCCCCAGCATATTAACTTGCAAAGCCTATAAGGAGAGTACAATGGATTTAGAAAAAGGTATCCGAGCCCAAAGCATAAGACCCTATCCATCTGGCTATTGGGAGCCACCAACGGCAAGCCATTGGGAGAAAACAATTCTAGATACCTCTAAACAGTACTTGCGCACTGATGAAGACATTGAATCTTGGTCGTGGCCCGAAGAAGTTTGCTTAAGAGTGCTATGGCGCAGGAGTGAGTTAGAGGTACGTTCGACAACTGCTCAGATCGTTACTTCATCTGATCAATATAATCCCTGCAACTTTTATGATCCACATTCATCAGATAACCCTGAATTTGCTAAACAGGCGTCATGTAAAGCCGTTGAATTAATTTATCAGGGGACTGGTAGTTACTATCTTCATGGACAGTCTCATATAGTGCAAGGATATAAATGTGAAGTAGGGCAATTAGATATCAATCCTGATGGGCTTATGTATAAAAAAATATTCAGAGTGCAAAATGCAGGAGAACTTATTGTTCGCCGCTATAGACTTAATGCCACCAGTTGGCTTGTCACTCCCCCTTTAAGACCTGATAAAGCTGCATTAAATTTGGTTCCGCTCTTAAGCTATGGCGGGTATTGTAAGCCTAGTTCTGCACTGAGTGATATCGAGCAGGTTTATGCACGCATTACTTACCAAGGGCAGCAAACCAGCCTTGAGCTCAAAAGCCAGTCATATCTTACTGAAAAAGGTATCGCGCCTCCGCAAGGTGGAACAATTGGACGTAATTTATACTGCGCTGTAGAAGATATTAGTAAAGATGAGACCTTAAGTTTAGGAGGAAACCTACAAAGTGGCTGTGTCAAACTGAAAATTATTAATCACGGAGAGTCTAGAATATATTCTTCGGTTTCTTATCGGCAAAAAGATCTTAAGAGTCAGGTTTTTGATCTAACATTTATTCCACAGCAGTAAGGGTAAAATGGTTGTGTGGATAATTTCAAAATACTTCTTCTTGAATGCAGGAGATTTGTATCATCTATAACCCCTTGATTGAATTAAGGGACTTCAAACCCCCCTATAATCATTTTATATTTTGAAAGGAAAGTTCAATGACGATTATTTATCGTGCTGATAAAGGTGCACCTTTAACGAGTAATGAACTCGATGGTAATTTTAAAGATTTAGCTGAACGCATCCTTGCACTTGAGACAACGCCCCTGCAAGCGGAAAGTATTGCTAAAATTGAAGTGCAAGGAGATCTGATGACCGTAACCGGAAGTAAAGGTACGGTCTTTGGTCATTTTCCTTTGCCGAAAGTTATATTTCACCCGCGGGGTTCGTGGCGCTCGGAAATGTCTTATGCTGTTTATGACCTGGTGAGAGTGAAGGCTAAGCTTTACATCTGTCAAAGTCCTCATATCAGCACCGAATTTCAAAGTAATAAAAAATACTGGCAACTCTTGGTAGACTGGGGGGAAATTCGTCAAGGTAAAGTTCTACCTCATGCCCCCTCTATATCCTCATCTCCGCCTTTAAAACGCTTAAGCCTTTATGAAAAAAAGACGCTTCCTAAAACGCCAGAAATTGGTGAATTAGGCATGTTAATTGACGATAAGTTAGGGATTATAGTTGTCTATTCCGATGGAAACGCGTGGTTAAGGCTTAGTGATCAACAATCAATTCATTAGACTTCGCAACTCTCTCCCATGGATGATTGCAGCGTTGCTCCGGTGCTCGAATCCTCATGTACTTTATGTACACTGCGGTTCTGCGCTCCGTATGCTCCTTGCACTCCTCTCATAGAAGCGAGTTTCGAAAAAAGTGTATTAACAAGGAGGATCCCTCATGGCATTTGACATCAAAGATTTAATTCGAACCCTTGGTAGCCTTGAAGCTCATATTTCATCATTAAACCAATCAATCAACGATATCAAAACAATGTTTGAGGCAGCCCGAGACCGTATCCTTATTCTAGAACGACAAAACTCATTCTGGCAGGGAGGAATCGGTGCTGGGCTTGCTGTTATTGCGGTATTTGGGAACATTTTAACATTGATTTTATCATATTTAATCCATCCATAAGAAAGGAATTTAAAATGATTACACTTTTAGGCTCATTTTTGGGATTTTTCAGCAGTGCTCTGCCTGAATTTATTAAAATCTATCGTGACCATAAAGACCGAGACCATGAACTTGCAATTATGGATCGCCAAATTGAAAGAACACAAAAGGGAGATACGCAACGTTTAGAGGAAATCCAGATTTCAAGTGAGGCACAGATCAGCCAAGCGATGTACAGACATGCCCGTAAAACAGGTGTGCGCTGGGTGGATGCTTTGGGAGGTACGGTTCGTCCTTTGATCACTTATGCATTTTTCTTGCTGTATGCTGGGGTTAAAATTGCGCAAATTTTAATTGTCTATAAGACGATGAGTCTTCAAAATTGGACGGATGCGTTGGTTTACGCCTGGCATCTTGAAGATCAAGCGCTCTTCGCAACGGTTATCTCATTTTGGTTTGGACAGCGTATGCTTCATAAAAATCGTTCAGGGTGGAGCAAATGAAACAACTGCAAACAAGTAAGAGAGGTATTGAAATGATTAAGCAGTTTGAAGGTCTAAAGCTACGATCCTATCTTTGTCCCGCAGGTTATAAAACGATTGGTTATGGCCATATGAAGCGCTTTGCGATTTCTTCAGATGAAGAAATAACTGAAGCTCAAGCTGAAAATTTACTGCAGGACGACCTCCTACGTACGGAAGCTTCTCTAAGACGCTTAATCTATGCACTCTTATCTCAAAATCAATTTGATGCGCTTGTAAGTTTTACTTTCAATCTCGGGGCAGGGGCTTTGCAACGGTCAACTCTACGAAGGAGAGTAAATGATCAATGTCATGATGAGGTACCTCGGGAATTTAGGCGTTGGATTTTTGTAGGTGGAAGGCGGAGCCTCGGTCTTTTAAGGCGTCGAAATGCAGAGATAGAGCTTTATTGTGCTTAAAAATAATTTAGGTAGAGTTTATGCTCTACCTGAGCCTTAGGGCTTCATACTCTTCTAGCTCTAAAGGAAAAGTAATGACATAAACAGACAGG
>JACVCA010000042.1 GCA_016742295.1 Alphaproteobacteria bacterium
TGGAAGTCATGGTAAGTGTCATCCGGGTGTTCTCGTAAAGCTTTGACTTGTTGCGCGGCTGTTATTGTATAGGTGATAATTGCACAGGCTGCAATTGTATTTGCCACTTGGCTCGCTGCTGTTGTAATGGCATCAGCTACCGTTGCCTCAGGCAGAGAGGAGAGTGCTTTTAGCCCGCTACGATATAAAGGGTCACGCTCGACACGCTTGATAATTCGATCCATCATTGAGACTGCCTCAAGTGGATATTGTCCACTTGCAGATTCTGCAGACAGCATAACTGCATCAGCTCCCTCATAAACAGCGGTCGCCACATCTGAAGCTTCCGCCCGGGTTGGTGAAGGATTTTGTATCATTGACTCCAGCATTTGCGTAGCCACAATAACAGGTTTTCCGGCAAGACGGCATGCTCGAAGAATATGTTTCTGTACACTGGGAACTTCTTCAGGGTCCATTTCAACTCCTAGATCACCGCGTGCAACCATAATACCGTCTGAGAGCCCCACAATGGTGGTTAGATGTTCAATAGCCAAAGGTTTTTCAAGCTTTGAGATAATTTTAGCCCTACCCTGGATAATTTGCTTTGCCTCTTCAATATCTTCAGGTTTTTGTACAAATGACAGAGCTATAATGTCCATGCCAAGTTCAAGACCAAATGTTAAATCATGACGGTCCTTTTCAGTTAAAGAAGAAATCGGCAAAGATACACCTGGAACATTCAACCCTTTGTTATTTGATAAAATTCCCCCAATCATAACAGTTGTTTGAGCGTAGTCAGCCCCACATTTTATAACTCTTAAGCGAATTTTTCCATCATCCAGCAACAAGTCGACCCCTACTCTGAGGGCTGCAAATATTTCAGGGTGAGGCAATTGTACGCGGCTTACATCACCCACTGCATCTACAAAGTCAAGGCGAAATTCCTGGCCCGCCATGAGTTCAATTGAATCAGATTTAAATTTTCCAACTCGAAGCTTAGGCCCTTGTAAATCCATTAAAATTGCAATTGGATACGCGCATTTCTTCTCAAGACCCCGGATCGCATTATATGATTTCAAATGGTCTTCATGAGTCCCATGAGAAAAGTTAAGACGAAAAACATCCACCCCGGCTACGAAAAGTTTTTCGATCATCTCAGGGGTAGAACTCGCAGGTCCGAGTGTTGCTACAATCTTGGTATTCCGCTGCCGTCGCATAACTTTTTTATCCTTAACTCCCGGTTAATTACCTTTACGTTCATCTTGACGTGCAATGACGATGCTTACAAGAATAAGGAGGGCGCCTATAAGTTCTAACAGCCCTACTGCCTCTTTGAAAATAACCCAGCCAAGTAAAGCAGCGACAACAGGAGAAATTAAGAGCACCACTGAAATAAAGGCTGCACTTAAATGTCCCATTGCATAAGCGAGGAGTCCTTGCCCCGCCACATGGACCAAGATTGCAAGTCCTAAAATCCCAATCCAATCATTAAGGGTAGAAGGAATGAGGCTTTCAGAGCTTCCCAAGGTACAAGCAAGCAAGATCCACATATTGAAGAAAGTTGTCCAAAACATAATAACTGGAGTCCCGAGGCGGTGACGTAATTGTTTGAGGACCAAGATATAAGCTGCATAGCCCACCGCTGAGAATAAGGCAAATAAATCGCCCCACACATGAATAATGTTGAGTTGTATACTTTCACCTGTCAAAATTGTTGAACCTGTCAACGCAATTAAAATTGCCCCTACAAACGTTAAACTTGGCCTCTTTGCGTAAAACATCCATATTAAAAGGGGCACAAAAAAAGGTGTAAAGTTATTAAAAAGGGTCGCATTCACAATTGTTGTAAGATCAAGTGCCCAATGCCAACTCATAAGGTCAAGTGCAAAAAACAAACCTGCAAGTGCGAATAACAGGTACTCATTTTTGACAGGTATTTGATGATTTTTAGGTTTTTTTTGTTCATCGCGTCTCATCCAGATCCATAAAAAAGGTAGAGCAAAGAAAACTCTATAAAATGCTGTCGAAATAGGCCCAAGATCTGTAAGCCGCACAAAAATTGGCGAAGCTCCCAATAGAATCGCCCCTCCGACCGCTATAAAAAGTGGGGATGAAAATTTAAGATTTTTAAACTTCGTGGTGATTTTTTTTGTAGTCATGATGTATCCTTTTATGAATATATAATCAAGTTGCAATCCGAAGTCGAGCTCGCTATGGTGTTTTTCATATATCCTTTTAATTTAAGATTCCCGGAGAAACACAATGACTGATATTGGTGGAATTTCAAGTAATCACTTACGCCAATTTATTGAGAGAATTGAACGTCTAGAAGAAGACAAAAGTGTTGTTAGCGAAGATATCCGTGAAGTTTATGCAGAAGCCAAAGCCAACGGCTTTGATGCCAAAATCATGCGTCAAGTCATTAAGCTGCGCAAAATGGATTCTGCTGAACGCAGCGAAGGCGAAGTGCTTTTAAACCTTTACTTAAGTGCGTTAGGAATGGCAGAACCCGTAGGTTCCGAGGAAGAGCTTAACAGCTAGCCCCTCTACCCTAGAGTGGAGGAATGGCCTGTTGGTGCTCTATAGCCCTTTCTTTATCTCCTACTTTCAAGACAACCTCCTTATAGACATAAGATATTGCAGCTGGAACCAGAAGTATTACATAATAAGATAATGTAATACTTATCAGAATAAACACAACTGGGGTGATCAATGAATCAACAGTCCAAGGCATAAATAACCTTACTGCTGCTTGTAAAACACTTTGAAAAATTGCTGATGAGAGATTAACGAAGATTGGAATCCCTAGCAAAAATAAGGTATTATGTTTTGTTTGTCGAATAGATGTTTTAAGATTAGACCCACGATCTAAGGCAACATTAAGGCTCACAAATGAAAAACGTGCATATAGGAAACATAAAAGGCCCACTAATACTATAACCTCTATACCTCCTCCAATAATTGCAATAGTATTTACGGCTACAGATTTTAGAAATACCGTCAAGCCATAAAGGACTAGGCCAAGGATTCCTGCTAAAAATATTACGCCTACAAAAGCACTCATCATTTTCAGGTGAGCAATAAAAAAATTAAGTTCCCGGGTTGCAAACATGCGTCTTAAATACTTGCGATCAATCTCTTCATTCAAAAGCGCTCGCCGAAACAGAGAAACATAAAATGGACATACTGTAAGCCCAATTCCTCCTACAAACAAAATTATCCAAACGCTAACCAATATAAGGGAGCGGTTCAACAAGTTGAGAATATCCCCTGACGTATTAAAGAACCCACCCCCTATAAATATCGAAGTAAAACTCGCCAAGAACCCCATACAAATTATCAAAAAAAATAATGCTGTTTTCAAAGCCAAAGGCAAAAAGACCCAAAAATTTTGGATTGTAAAGCGATGCGCTTGCTTTAAAGTAGCTATAAATGAGGGACTTTCCATAAGATTTTTCCTCTTTTGTTAAAATCATATTTTGCCATAGCAGCTATAAAAAAACTATTATTTTATTTAAGGACTTATTTTTTCACATTAATTATAGCAGCTCTCCCTATTCGTCATATCCATCTTCGATAAGATGATAAATAGAGGTACGAAGATCATGCAAATGTGAGGATGACTTCCTACCAGAACTAAATGTATTCTTTTGAACGTTATAACTATTTTACAGGAAGGAACTAATATCAAAATAATGTAAGAAATAAAAAAAGCCGCGCTTTTTATGGCGCGACTTTTTTACAAAACTTATAAGGAGAAATTAGTAAGGCATCCCTCCACCCATGCCAGCTTGCTGCGCCATCATGTTATCTTTCTCATCTGGTATTTCAGCAACCATAGCCTCAGTTGTAATGAGCAATCCACCAATGGATGCTGCATCCTGCAGCGCTGTTCTTACAACCTTAGTTGGATCAATGATACCAGCTTTAATCATGTCACAATAAACCCCATTTTGGGCATCATAGCCAAAATTAGGATCTTTGCTGTCTTTAAGCTTGCCAGCAACAACGGCCCCATCTTCGCCCGCATTGTCAGCGATTTGTCGTACAGGAGACTGTAAGGCACGACGTATAATGCTGACACCAACTCTTTGATCTTCATTTTCGACTTTCAAGTTATCTAAAACATGTGCGGCATAAAGAAGCGCCACGCCACCGCCAGGTACAACCCCTTCTTCAACAGCTGCGCGGGTTGCATTCATAGCATCTTCGACGCGATCTTTGCGTTCTTTCACCTCAGTTTCAGTTGCTCCGCCTACATGAAGAACAGCAACACCACCTGAAAGCTTCGCAAGACGTTCTTGCAATTTCTCACGGTCATAATCGGAAGAAGTTTCTTCTACTTGAGCGCGAATTTGCTTACAGCGAGCTTCAATACTTTCTTTTGAACCTGCACCATTTACAATTGTCGTATTATCTTTATTAATGACAATCTTCTTAGCAGTTCCAAGCATCTCAATTGTTGTATTTTCAAGCTTGATCCCAACTTCTTCTGATATTACCTGCCCATTTGTTAAAACAGCAATATCATCAAGCATTGCTTTGCGACGATCACCAAAACCTGGCGCTTTAACCGCTGCAACCTTTAGTCCACCGCGCAATTTGTTGACAACTAGCGTTGCCAAGGCTTCACCTTCAACGTCTTCTGCAATAATCACCAAAGGACGGCCTGATTGAGCCACTTTTTCAAGGACCGGGAGCATAGCTTGAAGACCGGTAAGCTTTTTCTCATGAATCAAGATATAGGGGTTATCAAGCTCGCACACCATCTTCTCTTGATTGGTTACGAAGTATGAAGATAAATACCCCCGATCAAACTGCATCCCTTCAACCACTTCAAGTTCAGTATCAAGAGATTTAGCCTCTTCAACAGTGATCACTCCTTCTTTGCCAACTTTTTCCATAGCTTCGGAAATCATTCGGCCAATTTCAGCTTCACCATTGGCTGAAATCGTCCCTACCTGCGTAATTTCTTCCGAAGTTGAAACAGTTTTGGAGCGCTTTTTAAGCTCAGCAATGACGGCGCCTGAAGCCGCATCAATTCCCCGTTTTAGGTCCATAGGGTTCAGGCCGGCAGCAACTGCCTTTAATCCTTCTCGGATAATAGTCTGCGCGAGTACTGTGGCAGTTGTTGTCCCGTCACCAGCTATATCATTAGTTTTACTGGCAACTTCGCGCACCATTTGCGCACCCATATTTTCAAATTTGTCTTCTAGCTCGATTTCTTTGGCAACTGATACCCCGTCTTTTGTGATGCGAGGAGAACCAAAAGATTTTGATATAACGACATTTCGCCCTTTTGGACCGAGCGTTACCTTAACGGCATTTGCAAGTGTATCAACGCCGCGCAACATACGTGTGCGAGCATCAGTCGAAAAAAGTACTTGTTTTGCTGACATAATAATATCTCCTAACTTATCCGCTTAAGCTTTGTTATTTTGATGATTTGGAACCTGAAACGATTCCTAAGATATCCGATTCTTTCAAGATAAGAAAATCTTCCCCATCGAGCTTAATTTCTGTACCTGACCATTTTGCGAACAAAACGCGGTCACCAGCCTTAACGTCGAGAGGATGAATTTTCCCGCTATCATCACGTGTACCATTACCAACTGCAATGATTTCAGCTTCGATAGGTTTTTCTTTTGCGGTTTCTGGGATAATAATTCCGCCAGCAGTTTTTTCTTCCTGCTCAATTCTACGAGCAAGAACACGATCATATAATGGTCTAAAAGTCATTTTTATTTCTCCATCTTAATGTTAATGACTAGAGAAGATTCTCCAAAAGAGCCTAAAGAATAGCACTCTGTGAAGAAATACATCTTTTTGTACCGCTTCTCATACTTGTGGTCAAGAAAATTGTGTATCTTAGGCTAAAATAATCTTGTAGCAATCACCCTAAAATCCGAAAAAAAAGCGCTCTAAAGCGACTTTTTCTGCCCTAGGTTTTATGGAAGCATTAGCGTGAATAGTATTCGACGACTAGATTGGGTTCCATTTGAACAGGATAAGGAACATCTGCAAGAGAAGGAGCACGTAAATATCTGCCCTTCATCTTCTTGTGGTCGACTTCCATATAATCAGGCAACTCACGTTCATGTGATTGTATTGCTTCAAGTACAATAGGGTTATCATGCATCGCTTGACGCAATTCAATTTCATCCCCATCTTTCACAGCGTAAGAAGGAATATTAACGCGCCTACCATTAACTCGTATATGACCATGATTCACAACTTGACGTGCAGCAAAAGGTGTAGGCACAAACTTCATACGGTAGACAACTGCATCTAAACGGCGCTCAAGAAGTGCTATAAGGTTCTCCCCTGTATCGCCTCTGCGGCGGTTTGCCTCAAGAAATAGATTTCGAAATTGGCGTTCACTAATGTTTCCATAATATCCCTTTAGCTTTTGCTTAGCGGCCAGCTGAATACCGTAGTCTGATAACTTACGAGGCTTTTGACCATGCTGACCAGGTCCATAATTGCGCTTATTTGCAGGGCTTTTAGGGCGTCCCCATAAGTTACACTTCAAACGGCGATCAATCTTGTACTTTGATTCTATACGCTTTGTCATTTATCTTAATTCCGTCCTCAACTTGATTTTTATTGTCTCACAGATATAATGATTTTAGCTCGTTTGTCAAATGTTTATTGTGTATCTCTCTTATCCTCGCTTTACAAGAAAATATATTGCAATCCGCGGTGTTTGCTGACAGCGGTCAAAATTCTGGACAGCAGCTACCTAGTTTATAGTGATTGCAAATCTTTGTCTGCAAAACCTATTGATCTTGCTGAACATAAGATTAACAAGAGTAAAGAACTTCATAGGTCACACAGCTTTTACTTAGGATTCTTTACCAAATTCTCAATCTCAGAGTCAACTTTTCTTCCTAAGCCTCTGTGCCTTGTTATAGATTCTTAAACATATTCGAGTCTTTTGTCCTTCTATGTCGTCGTTATTTTTGAGCTGATCCTTACTTAGTTTTTAATTGTAGCAACCGGTTTTTCGAATCTAAATATCTGGCATGCTTGTTCAAAATTTGATCATTTGTTTGTGCATATAATGTGTAGATTTTTATTGCTATTAAGCATAAAGTTAGCTCTCATGAACCTAACTTAAATTTGAAAGACTCCCTGATGCCTCCAACTCTTGAGCAACAACGTTTGCATTTTATTGATCATCTGCGAGGCTTGATGTTTATCATCATGGCAATTGACCATGCACTTCATGCTTACGCTTTATATTTTGGCCAATTTTGGTTTTTTAAAGATTATGACCGCAGCATTATTTTTGATGCGTTTTACCTTCAAGATCAAAGCATCATTATGCCAATGTTGTTTTTTATCATGGGGATGTTTGTTATCCCCTCTCTGCATCGACGTGGCTTTTCAGGATATATAAAAGAACGCTTGATTAAACTAGGCATCCCCTTTCTTGTAGGGGTCCCCTTTATCGTTCCCCTGCTCTCTTACCCACGTTACGAACATTATCAAGAGCAGGGCATTAGCTTGCTCGAATTTTGGAGGAACATTTTTTTCTTTGAAAAACTTCAAGCTGGCCCTTATTGGGTACAACAAGCGATGTTCTTCTATGGTCTTATATTACTTATGATCTATAAAATTCTTCCGTGGGCCTTTAAAGGATTCAAGACTTATGTCATATGGGCTCTTAAAAACCCCGTTGCTGGCTATCTTACATTTGGATTAATAAGTTCTATCATTCTAGGCTTGAGCGATTTAATCTGGGGCGCTCCATGGTGGGTTGGGCTGAATAAACTGTTCGGAGTTGAAGATTACTCTTATTTGCACAACATCTTAAAATTATTTTCTTTGCAAGGTTCCCGCTTCTTGCTGGTTTTGCTGTATTGCTTTACAGGCGCCGCTCTTTCATCAACTAAAGTTTTTTATGATCGAACATTTATGGAACCTCTTTCGAAGAGCTGGTTGCACTGGACAATCCTGATGATTGGGTTAGGGGTTATTTATGTAGGGTATTCTCTTACTTATATTGATGAGGGTGCTTATAGCGAAGCCATTCGAAATTTCTTTGATCAAGGGGGTCGCTGGAGCGAAGCTTGGCCTCTAATATGGGCAGAAGCTCCTATGGTTTTGATTCGCACAACGTTGCACGGCTTCTTTTGTCTTGCCCAAGTTATCACGCTTCTTGCAGTCTTCAAGCGTTTTTATGATAAGCCTACACCCCTTTGGACCTCGCTTGCCATCAATGCCTATGGTATTTTTATGATTCATGATCCGATTATGGTCTGGATGCAATATGGCTTTATTTCGACTGAATTACCTATCTTAATTAAATTTTTAATTACAGCTGTAGTTGGGATTGGAGCTGCGTGGATTTTAAATGATAAGATCTTCCGCAAGCTTCCAGGATTTAGGCGAATTTTAGATTCTGAAAGCATAAAAAGGAAAATAAGTTAAGAATCTTATTGTTCTACCCCATAAGTTAATGAGCCTTAAGGGTGTGATTTCATCTCTTTTCATT
>JACVCA010000043.1 GCA_016742295.1 Alphaproteobacteria bacterium
GTGTAGGGCTTGGCCTTGGCTTTGGTTTAGAACACCTTTTTAAAGAAAAATATTTGTTTAGTATTGATTACGTTTACCACATTCATAAATCAGCCTCGAAACATCAAACTATGACTTTCGTAGACATTATAAACGGGGTTGTAGTTCCACGTCCGGGTAATGTTTCTAAATCGGTTATGCCGTCCTATTCAGCCGTTGTGTTGAGATTTTCAACGGCTTTGAGAGTGTGGTAAGGTCTCATCAAGTAATGGCTTGGCCGGGATTTTTTAAGCGGAAATGAGGAATATCACATAAGAAATGCTTGCGGCAGGTCGCTATATAACGTTCATTTCCCCCAATTTCAACTTGATTTCCTTCACGCACTGATTTGCCGTCTTTATCAATACGCATATTCATAGTCGCTTTCCGACCACAGTAACAGATCGTTTTGATTTCCACTAACTCTTCAGCCCATGCCAACAAGTATTGGCTTCCCTCAAAAGGCTCTCCACGAAAATCTGTTCGAAGACCATAAGTTAAAACAGCGATATTGTATTCGTTGACAATTCGTACTAATTGTTGGACTTGATCTTTGCTTAAAAACTGAGCTTCATCAATAAGGATACATTGAATTTTAAATTGTTCTTGATGAAGCTTGTAACTGACATACGTGTAAAAATCAAACTTGTCATCAAATTGGATTGCGTTAGCCATCAAACCGATTCGAGATGATATTTTATCTACGTCACTTCGGTTATCAAGAGAAGGTTTGAACAGCATCGTATTCATGCCACGTTCATGATAATTATAACTGGACTGAAGAAGGGTTGTGGTTTTTCCTGCGTTCATTGCAGAATAGTAAAAGTGTAACTTTGCCATGATTGATCTTAAAGTTATAGGTGATCGCAGAAATAGTTATTGGCATGGATTGAGGATTCAATCAACTTTTTTAATAATACATCTATATTGCAAGAGTGGGCTACTACTATGATTTTCACAAAGGTTAGGGGAAATTTTTGTCACAAGTAAATATTATTTCAAGAAATGGTATTACTTAGGTTTTGTAGATAAAAAAAGAGAGACAAAACTGCCTCTCTTAATTCATGTTTGTAGGGGATATTTATTCTAAAATAAATAAGAGAAGCGTTATTACCAGCTTCGTGGGCGATTAGAGCCACCTCCACTGCCGCCGCTGCCATATCCTCCACCGCCGCCGTTGCGGCGTTGACCACCGGTGTCACGACCGCCGCCTGGAGCACGTTTTTCACGCGGCTGAGCTAAATTTACTTTTAAGTCACGGCCATCACAAGCTTGGCCATTAAGACCTTCAATTGCACGTTGTGCTTCATCTTCGGTTGACATTTTAACAAAACCAAATCCACGAGAGCGGCCAGTTTCTGCATCTGAAATAACTTTTAGGGTTTCAATAGTGCCAAATTGGGAAAATAGGGTTTGAAGATTGTCTTCGGTTGTTGAATAAGATAAATTTCCAACAAATAATTCACGACTCATTATACGTTTTCTCCGGTGCAGTTTCAGCCTCGAAATCGAACAATCTTAAGATTATAACTTAAGAACTATAGCTTTACGATACTGAAACCTTATTTACTAAAGACGAAATATTTTTTATTTCGAACCGAAAAAACGTTAGCAATAACTTTAGATACTGTCAACTCTAATATCGAGAGCAAGATCAGACATAATATTACTTTTAATGGTTTATGTATGATTTGCGTTTGAATTGTGCTATTCATTCCGAGTTTATAATTCAATGAATACTTTAAAATCGGTATTTAACAAAAGCTTTGGACTTATCATGTCGCTTCGTATTGGTGAAATTGAGCTTGAAGGAAAGGTTATTTTAGCCCCTATGTCAGGGGTAACGGATATGCCCTTTAGGCGTTTGGTTAAACGAAATGGGGCAGCATTGGTGATTTCAGAGATGATTGCAAGCCAAGCTATGATTCGTGAATCAAGGCAGTCTAAGCAAAAGGCAATAGTATCAGCTGATGAGGGGCCTGTTGCAGTGCAACTTGCTGGGTGTGAACCAGAAGTGATGGCTGAAGCTGCAAAGTTAAATGAAGATAAAGGGGCTGTAATCATTGATATCAATATGGGATGCCCCGCAAAGAAAGTCGTAAATGGCTATGCAGGCTCAGCTCTCATGCAAGATGAATTACATGCCAGCAAAATTATCGAAGCAACTGTCAAGGCGGTAAATCTTCCTGTTACATTAAAAATGCGTACGGGGTGGAATGATCAAAATCGCAATGCGCCAACTTTAGCAAAAATTGCCGAAGATTGTGGGGTTAAAATGATTACTGTACACGGTCGGACACGCTGTCAATTTTATTCTGGAAAATCAGATTGGGCTTTTATTGGTACTGTAAAGGATGTTGTTTCAATTCCAGTTATTGGCAATGGCGATGTTATCTGTGAAGAAGATGCTGTAGAATTGCTTAGGCTTTCCAGTGCTGATGGGGTTATGATAGGACGGGGGTGTTATGGACGTCCTTGGTTCCTAAATCAGGTACAGCACTTTTTAACAACAGGTGAAAAGCTTCCTGCACCGTCCTTGAGCGTCCAAAAAGAGACTTTACTTACCCATGTCCAGGACATGTATAACCATTATGGAGAAAATCCGGGTGTGCGTATTGCTCGTAAACATATTGGGTGGTATAGTAAGGGATTTCCAGATTCAACTGACTTTCGTTCCAAAATAAATCAATGTGACTCAGCAGATGAAACGCTTGCAATGATTGAAAACTTTTATGATTTAGCGTTAGAGAAACTTTTACAAACAAAGTGATTAAATACTATTATGCAGCAATCCCCAATAAACAATGCTCAAAATCATGATATGACTAAAGTAGGTCTTTCAGAGCTGGTCAGACTGCATATCCAAGATTATTTTATAGCTCATAACGGAGAATTACCCGCCTCTGGACTTTATAAATGTGTTATTACTGAAGTTGAACGACCCCTTTTTCAGATTGTCTTGAATGCAGTTAAAGGCAATCAAGCCAAAGCTTCTAAAATTTTAGGGATTAATCGCAATACATTTCGGAAGAAAATCATTGAACTTGGAATTGTCAGAGTCAAAAGGACTAAAACTTGAACTTATGACTCTTCATAGCCGTCTCTCTTTCAGAAACCTATACATAAGGCTCAATTATTTTAGTAAAGCGTTATATTTAGGGCAGATCTTTACTGTACTTTTAATTATCTCAGCCTTGGCATTGATGATAGTTAATTATCTCACGTTCTCGCAAGTTATTCCTTTTGAGGCAGGGGCTAAGAAGACAGTCATCCTTTTAAACCTTGATCTAATCGTATTGTTACTCTTAAGCGTCTTAATTGCTTTAAAGATTGTGCAATTCAAAAGCAGTCCTCTTCAAAGAGGAGCGGGGTTTAGATTACGGGCGCGTCTTGTGAAGTGGTTTGGCTTTTTACTTGTTACACCTGCAATCATTGTTACTATATTTTCAATTGTATTTTTTAATATGGGAATTGAATCTTGGTTTAGTAATCGCGTACAAACTGCACTTAAAAATTCTTCCGAGGTTGCTGATGCTTATCTACAAGAGCACAACAAGGTGATTAGCGCAGATGTAAGTTCGATGGCGAGAGAGCTAGCATCTGAATTGCATATTCTTTTAGCTGATCCGGATCTTTTCAATCATGTAGTAAATCGTCAAGCTCAACTTCGCTCCCTTAGTGAAGCTATTGTTTTTACAAGTGCTCATGAAATTCTTGCTCGATCTTACTTAACTTTTTCTCTTGATTTCTTGCGGTTTGCGGATCTTCCCATTGAAAAAGCACAAGACAGTGTCGTAATTTTTCAAAATGAAGACCAAGACCGTGTACGAGCTTTAGTTAGAATTGATCCTTTGACCGATGCTTATCTTTTGGTTGGACGTTTTGTAGACCCACACGTTCTCGAGCATATTGCCCAGACAGAGACTGCAGTTAGTGAGTATCATCAACTTGAATTACTAAGATCAGATTTTGAAGTTAATTTCATATTAATTTTTATTACTGTCTCTCTTTTACTTTTATTACTGGTCATTTGGATTGCGCTAGCCTTTGCCAATCGTTTAGCACAGCCAATTAGTAATTTAATTGAAGCTGCCGAGCGTATTCGCACAGGTGATCTTACAACCCGGGTTATTGAAGAACCAGGTACAGATGAATTAGGGCTTTTAAGCCGCGCCTTTAACCGTATGACAAGTCAACTTGAAACACAACGAACGGACCTTATAAAAGCTAATAAACAAATTGATCGAAGGCGCCATTTTATTGAAACTGTGCTTGCAGGTGTGACTGCGGGTGTTATGGGGCTTGATTCTGAGGGCCGCATAAATATCGCCAATGCCTCCGCATCAAATCTTTTGGCAATTGACTTACAAAAAATGAAAGGAACTCTTCTTTCAAATATAGTCCCTGAAATTGCAGCACTTATAACCCAAGTGGATACTAAGCCGGTCCCCATTCAAGTTGAAATTAAGCGCCCTGATGCACTGCGAACATTGCTGGTACAAGTAGCTATTGAAAAAGATGAGGCGGGCATTGAAGGTTATGTCATTACGTTTGATGATGTCACTGAGCTTTTAAATGCTCAACGTAAGGCAGCCTGGGCAGATGTAGCAAGGCGCATTGCGCATGAAATAAAAAATCCTTTAACTCCCATTCAGCTTGCAGCCGAGAGATTAAAAAGTAAATATCTTAAACAAATTGATGAAGAAAAAGATACATTTCAAAAGTATATTGACACAATTATGCGTCAGGTAGCTTATATTGAAGATATGATTAGTGAATTTTCAGAATTTGCAAGGATGCCAAGCCCTGTGTTGCAAATTGAGAACATTGTCGAACTTGGAGAACAAGCTATCTTTCTTCAAAAAAATGCTTACCCTGAAGTTTTATTTGAATTTTATACTGAAAATGAGCAGATTTATTTTAAATGTGATGCGTCGCAAATTGGACGTGTTCTTACCAATCTATTGCAAAATTCCATAGACTCTATTGAAAATCAATGTAAATCTAATCCTGGTATTAAAGGACATATTAAAGTTGAAATCTATGTTAGAGAGAGTTGTATAATTGTTACAATAGATGATAATGGTGTTGGCTTCCCTCAGGAAGGACGTGAAAATCTGTTGAATCCTTACGTTACATTGCGCGAAAAGGGGACAGGTCTTGGTCTTTCTATTGTCAAACGTAGTATGGAAGATCATGGAGGAAGTTTAAGCCTTGAAGATTCTAAATTGGGTGGAGCAAGAGTAAAGCTTAACTTCCCGTTAGAGCCGATTCTTTGAAAGACATAGTTCTGGTTAGCGGGAAAGAGTAGAAGCTAGGGTTTATAAATAGAGACTAGGTGATATAATGATGAGTCATGATATTTTGGTCGTGGATGATGAGAGCGATATCCGAAATTTAGTCTGCGATTTGTTGCAGGACGAAGGATACAATACACGCTGTGCTGTAGATGGCCCTTCAGCAATTGAAGAGATTACCTGCCGTCGTCCTAGCCTTGTTATTCTCGATATTTGGTTGGGTGATAGCAGGTTTGATGGCATGAAAGTACTTGAAATTTTGCAACGAGATCATCCTCAAGTTCCGGTTGTTATGATGAGTGGGCATGGCAACATCGAAACTGCTGTGACTGCCATTAAAAAAGGTGCTTACGATTTTATGGAAAAACCTTTTAAATCTGACCGCCTATTACTTGTTACCGCACGTGCATTGGAAGCAGCCCGTTTAAAACAAGAAAATAACGAGCTCAAGTCTAAAGTCACACAGGAATTTAAACTTACTGGCACTTCGTCTTTCATTATAAACCTGCGTCAAACTATTGAAAAAGTTTCTCAATCCAATAGCAGAGTGTTGATTACAGGTCCCTCTGGTTCCGGTAAAGAAGTTGTGGCTCGACAAATTCATGATCATTCATTGCGTGGTAAGAACGGTCCTCTGATTATTCTAAACTGTTCCACCATGCCTTCAGAGTTTTTTGAAGAAGAACTTTTTGGTATGGAAATGAATCAGACGGGATTGAACGGCCAAAAGACAGGCATTTTAGAACGCGCGCATTTAGGAACTTTGGTATTTGATGAAATAACCGATATGCCTCAAAAGGTCCAAGGTAAGGTTGCCCGTTTTCTTCAAGAATATTCATTTATGCGTGTTGGTGGTACTCGCAAAGTTGAAATAGATGTACGCATTATTGCTATAAGTAGCAAGGATATCGCACGCGCTATTCAAGAAGGTCAATTAAGAGAAGACTTATTTAATCGTTTGAATGTTACTCCTATTGCAATACGTTCTTTAAAAGAACGCAAAGATGATATTCCTGCCCTTGCAGAACATTTTTTGGCGCGTGCTTGTGAAGCTAATGGGCAAGTACCAAAGACTTTGAGTGAAGATGCAATTGCCGTATTGCAAGCTTATGATTGGCCAGGAAATATCAGACAATTGAAAAATGTTATGGACTGGGCATTGATCATGTCATCCGGGGAAGCTCTCGAACCTATTACAGGTGTACACTTACCACCTGAAGTGCTTTCAAACCTCCCAGTAACCTTGCAATCAGAGAAAAGTGAGGCAATCTTAAATCTTCCTCTACGCGAAGCTCGTGAGATTTTTGAGCGTCAATATTTATTATCACAAGTCTCACGCTTTGCAGGTAATATTTCACAGACGGCTTCTTTTGTGGGAATGGAACGCTCGGCGTTACATCGCAAGCTTAGATCTTTAGGTGTTGATCGCATTTAGGATCAGGAAGGAGTTGGAATGAAGTTGATCATTTGTGGAGCCGGTCAAGTTGGCTTAAGTATTGCCAATTACCTCGAACAATACGGCAATCATATTGTAGTCATTGATCAATCTGTTGAACTTGTGCAGCAAATTAGTGATCGACATGATATACAAGCAATTCAAGGCTTTGCTTCAGACCCAGAGGTACTTGAAAGGGCGGGAGCTGCAAATGCTGATATGTTCATTGCAGTCACTCAATCTGATGAAATTAATATGGTTGCTTGTGAAGTTGCCCATGCGCTTTTTGATATACCTACTAAAATTGCTCGGATTCGTAATCAAGCTTATTTAAAGCCCGAATGGGTTCATTTGTTTGAAAAAGAAAATATCTGCATTGATTCAATTATTTCACCTGAGATTGAATTAGCCCGCTCAATTCGTCGAAGCTTGTCGGTTCCGGGGGCATTTAATATTATTCATATGGGCGACAATCTTGTAAAGGTGATCGGTATTAAATGTAAACTGGATACACCGATTGTAAATACTCCTATTAGCCATATCAACAGCCTATTTCCAGAAATCAATATTCGTATAGTCGCAATTATGAGGGGAAATCATTGTTTTATTCCCCAGGAAAAAGAAGTAATTACGAATGGGGATGATATTTATTTCGCTGTGGCAAGTGACCATGTCAATACTGCAATAAAAGCTTTTGGTCATTTTACAAAAGAAAATCGGCGCGTTCTTATTTTAGGGGGAGGTATCGTTGGCATGACGCTTGCCCAAGAAATTGAGAAACATTAAGAAAATATAAGTGAACGCATTATAGAAAAGTTTAAAGATCGCGCAGAATTCATCTCTAGAAGTTTGGAGACTTCTCATATTCTTTGCGGGGACGCTCTAGATAGCGAAGTTTTAAATGAAGCAGGTGTCGAATTTACAGAAACAGTGGTTGCTGTCACACAAGATGATAACGTAAATACTCTTGCTTCACTTCTAGCAAAGCGTTGCGGAGCGGAACGTGCTTTATCATTAATTAATAATCCTGCGTCAATTCCTTTGGTAACTTCTCTAGGAGTTGATGCTGTGATTAACCCTAGGGCAGTCACAGTTTCAATTATTTTAAATAAAGTGCGACGTGGTCATATCCTGGGCGTCCATACGGTACGTGAAGATTTTGGGGAACTTATTGAAGCTGAAGTCCATGAAAATTCAAGTTTAAGTGGACTTAAAGTCTCAGAGATTGATCGTCCCAATGAAATAAAAGTAGCAGCAATAATGCGTAAAGATGAGGTTATTATGCCCAACGCTTCAACTATAGTACAGCTTGATGATCGTATAGTCGTAATGGTGTTAAATAGTGCAATTAAAGATATAGAGCGGCTGTTTTCTGCAAGATTAGATTACTTTTAATTTTTATACTCTTTCTTCTTGTACAATCGCTGGGTCTCTTTTTTTATAAATAATTTTAAATTTAAACATATTATTCTTAATATTAAAAAAAATTCTTATTTAAAAATATTATAAAATTTAACATTAAAAATATTATTTAAATTTTTACCTCATTAATTTTTTAAGAGTTAATTTTACTCATGATTTTTTAATTTGGATCTTGCTCTATCT
>JACVCA010000044.1 GCA_016742295.1 Alphaproteobacteria bacterium
ATTTAAGTGCAAGTCCAGAGCGGGGCCTGATTTGAGCTTCATGACCTTTAGGTAGAGCAATGATCACCCCGGTAGGGATTAGCGTTCTTTGGCCAGGGCTTATGATTATATCTTCAAAAATGGCAGCACTTAAATCCATGCCGGCACTTTCACAGCTTCCATAGCTGGGAAGAGGCAAATCTTTGGCGTGATCAAGGGAGTAAATTGCAACGGGTGTCATTCGGCTGTCCTGGTTAATAGGGTCGGTTGGGGCAATATACAAATTTTAAGGTGAAAGGGAAAGGGAAGATTAGAGGAGTGAATAAAATTTATAAAAGCCTTAAAGAGTTCTCTTCTTTTTTGTTACATCATAAGGGTATAGCTGAACATTCAAAAAAATATTTCTCAATAAAATATTAATAATTATATGATTTAATTATTTTTATATAATAAAAAAAACTTTAATACACAATATATAGAAATAATGAAAGGAAAAAAATAAAAAATTACTTTAAATTTTTAATGCTTGCAATTTTTGTAATTGCAGGACCTACTTCAGGCTCTTTTTATCAAGCAATCGGGTCTGATACCTATGATCCTACTAAAAAAGCTCCCTCTAACTTGCATGAAGTAAGTGAGTTGGCAAAATATATTGGTACCATTATTGATCTAAACCCACAATTTAAACCACTTTCTGAAGAGAAGGCAACTAATAAAGCTGTAGCAATCGCAAAGATGAAAGCCATCCATGCTAGTGACCGCACATCTGAATATGATGAAAAAAGTTATTTTAATACTAAAGATCCTAAAGTTCTTGAAAAAATATATAATGCCGTGGAAAGTGGTCCAAAAGAATGTATGATTAATAATGCAAATATATACAGTTTAATCCTCGATATTAACCCAAAGGATGTAGGTATTAATTCTGACGACCTTGGGTATGTTTCTACTAAAGACTCAACTCCCACTAACAGGGTCTTACTGGTAATTTCAGGTATTAAGACTTCAAGCAAATGGGATATAAGTAGTGCACGTATAACATCAGTTTATCCAATCTCTAAACTAATGTATGGGACTCTTCAATCGAAAGCAGCTAAAACAATTAATAGTTAATTGAAGAAAATTTAAAAAACCAATCTCTCGTCTATTGTTTATAGGCGAGAGATTTTATTTAAATAGAATGCAGTTTCTTATATATTGTAATAACTTATTGAAGCTTAAGCAAATCGTATTGGCATTTATAATTTTTCCAATAGTTTGCGCGTTCCTCATCTTTGATTACATTTTCTCCTTTTTCATAAGAATTTGCAAGATTTAACCTTTCAGAGGGATCTGCACTCGCGATCTGCTCCCACCAAAATGCATGAATAATTTTTTCAATATTTAGGACTGCAGGAGTGCAGCTTGAGAGATGAATGGTATAATCTATCATCTCATCTCTTTTCAAAGAGAGCTTGTTTTGAATATCCTCAATAGCATCCTTATAGCCTAATTTATAACTCACAAACATAAGCATACGATAAAATTCCCAATTTCTCGTAGAATTTTCTCGAGATTCAGGAGTAAAGTATTTAAAGTGATCAGTATAAGATTTCTTAGCAACATCAAACAGTCGTTTCCCAGCGGCAATTTTATAATCCCCTTCTGCATTTATCATAAGTAGCTTCAATCTTGCCGGAATAACACCGGGGTTCTCATTGATAGTGTTAATAAGCTCTTCGTCATTTTCAGGTAATTTTGAAGTATGCTGGTCAACAATCATTTTGAACTCCTTGCAAAGAATTCTGGTATTAAATAAGTCCTTATCTGTTAAATCAGGAATAAAAGATAATAGCAGTTCCACTGGTAAAACACTAAAGTTTGAGGACCTCAAAGAGGCAGCTTCCTCTGACTCGGTTGCATGAGAGGGGCAATAATATAGATTAACCCCCAAACTAAATACTATGATAAATCTATAAAAATTTAGCTTATTCATAATATTGTTTCTTCATAAATATTAAAAAAATGATATTAGGAATTTTAGTAAATATTTTATATAAAGTACATACTTTTTTGAATTTATACATTTTTCTTTCTTTATACTAAAATTTTGTAGAGAATATATAAATTTTATTTAAAAGACTCTAGCTCTTCCTATTAAAATCTAATTCCATAAGCATAGGAATATGCGTCCATAAGATGGCACAGCGAATGGTATGATGAGGGTAGATATCTGCTAATATTATTTTGTAAGCTTCCAATTGCTTAATGTAGCCTTGAGGCACTTCTTCTAGACTTCGGGCAGGCTTTTGATCCGTTTTATAATCAATAATTAAAACTTCACTTTCAGTGACGACAAGCCTGTCAATTTGACCCGAAAGTGGTTGACCTGAAAGATATCCTGCAATTGGGACTTCAGCTTTGGATTGAGGACCAAAAATCAAAGAAAATGAAGGATGATTAAGGATGCCCAAAACGCTATTCAGGATATTCTCGTCATTTGCATAATCTCCTTTATTGGTCAAAAAACGTTGAGCTAAAAGGCGGTGATCTGCAACAGGGTGATACGCTAGATATTCAAGTAAACTATGAATGATCTTGCCACGCTTGAAAGGGTTATTTGGATTGGCTTCAAAAGGTTTAAATGTCTTGGTGGTATGGAGTTGAGAAGGTCTTAAAAATGTTTGTTGTAAATTTTCGTGAGGAGGCTTTTGCAACATCCAAGCTGGAATTTCATTCATATCAGTTTGTAGAGGTTTAGCTAGTGGGTCAGAAGGCGTTAAATTTATTTCTTGCGGGCAGCTTAAGCGCAGCCCAGTACCTTGCCATCCTGCAAAGATTTCTTGCCCAAAATCAAATTCAATAGCTTGAGTTGATATTTTAAGCGCATTTTGAATGTGCGTATACCAATTCTTTTGTTCACCTTCACGTCTTGTTTGCCAACCGCAAATATAAAGCCTGTCTTCTGCACGAGTCATGGCGACATAAAGCAAACGCAAATATTCTTGGTTAATCTCTTTTTGAACGTTAGTCTTAAAATCGATTGTGTGAGGTGTATCTTCTGCAGCGGATGGTAGCCAAATAGGAAGGCTGTGGCCGTCCGGCAGATTGACCCAGGCAATTTTTTCACGGGATTGGGGTGGGTGAACGGTATCAGGAATAAAAACAATCGGTGCTTGTAATCCTTTGGCAGCATGGACTGTCATAATGCGTACTTCATTACGTTCGCCTTCTTCCATATCTCGCTTGATCTCAATCTCACCAGATTCGAGCCAGGCAAGAAAACCTTGTAAGCATGAGGTGTGGGTTTGTTGATAGGCTAGTGCAAGTGACATAAATTCTTCAAGAGGATCAAGGGCGTCATAACCTAAGCGACCAATAAGGGCTTTCTTTCCGCCTAAAGTCGTTAAAATATAAGAAAATAGCTCATAAGGTTGGAGGTGTTTTGAGACCTTTAAAAGGTCTCTAAGATAAGTAAAAGCCTTTACAATGGTTACATCTTGGCCCTGGTAGCTTTTTAATTGTTGCCAGAGCGATAAAGGTTCACGCCCGTAAGCTAAGTTAAAAAGTTGTTCTTCATTCAAACCAATAAGAGGGCTCTTTAAGATAATGGCAAGATTTAAATCGTCTTCTTGCAGTAATAAAAAACGTCCCACTGCCACAAGGTCCATGACTGCTAATTGTTTTAACAGAGCCATGCGATCTGTGCCAGCAATGGGAACTCCAAGTGATTTTAGAGCTTTGATCAATAGATTAAGGAATGAACAGCGCCTCCGCATTAAAATCATAATATCTTT
Source organism: Alphaproteobacteria bacterium (assembly GCA_016742295.1). Lineage (GTDB taxonomy): Bacteria > Pseudomonadota > Alphaproteobacteria > JAGOMX01 > JAGOMX01 > JACVCA01. Next base: position 3,756 of record JACVCA010000044.1, read on the forward strand.
GGGTTGAATCGGACGACCTTTAGAAGGAAGTATTTCACCCTTGGTAATCCAACTATGAATTTGTTGAGCAAGGCTGAGAGCTAGTTTTGCTTCCGGACGTTTTAAAGCTCCATAGGTCTGGGTGGGTGGCGTCCAGGGAAGCGTTTCAATTTCATCATCAACTTCTGCTAAAGGCCATATTTCAACCAATCCTCCATGACCATGTCGATGTGTACGATGTTGGATCCGTTCAGTATGGGCTGCAATCCCTTCCTTCACTGAGTCTTGAGCAAATACACAATCGACAGTATCCAGGATGGCTTTTGTTGAACGGAAAGAAATATCTAGTGTGACCTCACGCCACTCTTGTTGAGAAGCTTGAATGGCTTGGGCAAAATCTCGGCGTTTTGCATGAAATACGTTTGGATCAGCACCCTGAAAACTATAAATAGACTGTTTGGCATCACCTACAACAAAAAGTGTCCTTTGAGTTTGGCGGGCACTAAGTCCGGAAAAAAACTCTTCAGCAAGGCGAGCTATAACGTCCCATTGTTGTGCATTGGTGTCTTGGGCTTCATCAATTAAAATATGATCAATACCCCCATCAAGTTTATAAAGAACCCAAGGAGTAATTTCAGGTTGGGTGAGAAGGGTAACAGTGTGATCAATCAGATCGTCGTAATCAAGTAAAGCGCGCTTGGTTTTTAAATGCTGATAATGAGCTAAGATTTTTGATCCTAGTTGGGCCAAGGCCCAAGAAATCTGGCCTACTTTTAACTGTTTTAAGCTTAAGCAGAGCCGATATAAGCGATTTGCTTCAGCAGATAAAATATCTTCGATTTCTGGATGGGTCTTGATGATTGCTTGGGTGGCTAGGCAAGTGCGAATACTTCTCTCTTTAGTTAAAAAGACATCACAATAATCAGCGAATGTTATAGCGCGTGTTTGTGGATTTTCAAGCCAACTTGCTAGTCCTAAAGCTCGTTCACAATCTTTCTTACTGCCTAATTCAAGTGTTTTTATGATTGATTTTAGATGTAGGGGGTTGAAAGCCCTATCTTCACAAGCTTCCTTAATTAAGATTTCCTCAGTTACTTCCAGAGAAACACCAAGAAATTCTTCAAATAATTTTTTGTTTTCATTCAATTTTTTACGAGATGCGGTTTGCATCCAGTTTAATTTTTGCCTTTCGGAGATCAAGGTTTTTAAGCTATCCTGAAAGCTAGTTTCATCAAAGACGCTACTTAAATATTCAAGGCTTTTAGAAATAATAGGATCGTCTGTATGTTCGAGTGTATCAGTTTGAGCCTGTAACAACAACGCTTGTGCGGTTTGCTCATCTAGGATTGTGAAATGAGGGGAAAGCCCTGCTTCAAGTGGAAAACGTTTCAATAGAGATTGACAAAACCCGTGAATAGTCTGAATTTTCATGCCTCCTGGGACATCAATGACCTGAATAAAAAGGCGGCGTGCAAGCTCAATTGTTTTCTGTGAAGGCTGCCTGCCCAGTAACTGGTAAAGATCATCGTTAAGCCTATTTTCTTCAGCAGTTGCCCAATCACTCAGCTTTTTATGCAAACGATTAGCCATTTCTCCTGCAGCTGCACGTGTAAAGGTCAAACAAAGAATGCGCTCAGGTGCAAAACCTTCCAGCAGTAAATGTAAAATACGATCTGTTAGAACCTTAGTTTTACCCGTTCCTGCTGAGGCGGCAACCCAAATGCAGGCTTTGGGATCGGCAGCAGAACGCTGTAAAATCTCTGCAGATGTTTTTGGGAGAGCCGATATCATGCTGCATCGCTGTGGTGTTCGCGTGCCCATTCTTGGATACGTGCAAGATGAACATAATCATTAAAACGCAATCCTTTTCCTGGACGAGGTTCTGGCAAATAAGGTACAGCAGGGTCGTTAAACTTTTCAATCAACGCCCTTAAGCCCTTTAGTGCAATGGAAGCAAGATCGTACGGCTTTTCTTTGATAGATTCAATGGTTCCTGCAGGACTGCCACCTGTAAGGCGCCAAAAGCTAAGCTCATTTATTGCCAGGTTAGGAACATCGGCAAAACCACCTCCTAGGGCAATTGCAGCTTCTAAAGGTAGTTGGGGTGAAAAACCTTCCTTAATTTCCATAAGGCTGGGTATTGCTCCTGTTTTGTAATCTATGATGCTAATTGTATTGTCGTGATATACATCAATGCGGTCTGCTTTTGCTTTCACAGTGAAATCTTGACCTTCAACTACCAATATTAATTGACCTGAAAATTCTGTGAAGGTTTTTTTGATGTTTAAGGCACGTTTGCGTTCGGTTTCAATAACCCACTGTGCAATTCGTTTAAAACGCGGCCACCAGAAGCTTGTCGTCATACTAGGAGGTGAAGCTGTATTGAAAAGTTCTTGGCCCATTATATAAAATGACTCAATTGCATCATTTGCAAAGACATTCGGATTAGAGCGTTGATAACAATCTAAGATATGGTGAATTAAAGACCCTCTGGCTGCAGTATCAAACGTGCCATTAAGAGGTTGTAGAGGCTTAAGTTTAAGAATATGTCGTGCATAAAGGGCGTAAGGATCACGCATCCACATTTCAATCTGAGTTACAGAGAGCGTACGAGGGCGAGCGAAGAGGGGGGGCTTTGGAGCCGGTTGGTTGATACTTTTAATCTCTTGAGGCTGATCAAGTTTGGTTTGCCAGTAAATCCAGTCCTGTCCTTGATCCAACTGATGCTCAAAACCTGAAGCTTTTAAAACAGCCTCAAGGCGTAACAGCCAACGGGACGGGACGGTGGGAGTTCCATTAATACGCATCGAGCGTGTCATGATCACTTCAGGAGCGCAGAAAGCTTGACTAAAATCGTGCGCTGATAGCCCAATACGGCGTTCAGCAAGCGACAGACCAAATTGGTTACGCATGGATCTATTGAGCCACAAATCTGCTTGAATTTCTGGAGGCCAACTCCCCTCATTAAGACTCCCAAGGATAACTAAATCTGCATGTTGCATACGAGCTTCGAGGGGACCCAAAATTGCAATACGCGGGTGAAACCCTTGCCTGAGACGTACGGCATAGTCCTGCATAAATTCGCGTAATAAAAGCGGATAATCTTTGAGATGTAAAGGAGAAAAGTCTACGCAGGTCCCTAGCTCTTGCATAAAGTCTTGTGCGACAGCACCGGCTTCTTCAGCCCATATTTGTTGAGGATTAAGTTTCCCTAAATAATCAATCAACTTTAAATGAATTTCACAATATTTGAAAAAAGGAGTGTCTTCTTGAAGAGATTTTATAAGAGATTTAATAAGATCATTCAATTCTTTAAGCCATTCATAAAGAACTTGATCTTTATTTTCTTTAGCTTTTAAAAGAATATTTTCCAGTCCATTTAAAGGTGATGAGCCTCGTAAGTAATCGTATTCAAGGCGTGTTAAAAGTTCATGAAATTGCTGTGGATCAAGAGTGCCTGAACAAAACGGATGCTTTAACATGGCGAGTAAAGGGAGAGGGGCGTCTGAATCTGCAAGAAATTCAGCAGTCAAAAGCAGGAAGGTTCCTGGTAAAGTTTCTGCAAGTAACGTACCAGCTGAATCATTAGGACAAATATTCCAACGTTTTAATTCGGCTATGACACGTCGGACTAGATTACGGTCAGGCGTAATCAGGGCTACAGTTTTTTGAGCTGTTTCAAGTGTATGGCGCATAAGAAGAGCAATCACCGTCGCTTCTTCCTGCGGGCTTATACAATCAATACGCTTGCATCCTTGAAGAGCTTGATGAAGAGTATTAGATTCCATATGCCATTTTGTCGAGAGGGCAGGTTGCATCGCTTGGGAGATAAGTTTTTCACGGGCTTTACCCTGCCTATTATCTTCAACCAAAACATTGAGATCGGGAATTTCATCCCGGGTAAGCTCAAACTTAGCAAGCAGTTTCGCAAGCCCATATTGGGGATGTGTGACTTCAAGGCTGTGCCAATAATCTTCACAAAGATGTCGGTCAAGACCTGGCAAGATCACTTTACCGTGGGGTAAGTTTGCAACCACTTGCATAAGATGAGAGGTAGCAGGGATTGTTCCGGTTGAGCCTGCAATAATAATCGGATGGTCAGGTGGAGTTTTCTGCCATAATTGGGCATAAGATTCAAGCAGTTTGCGCCTATAGCTCGATGGATCTATCAATCCCTGTTCGGCAAGAATTTGGGGCCAATGATGAGTAATAATCTTTAAGAAGTCGAGAGTAATTTGCCAGTGCCTTGCGTATTCATCTGGTACCAAAGTATCTATCTCTGTAAAACTTAAGCCTTCCCATTCAACTTGATCAATAAGGTGGGCTAGTTCGCGTGCTAATTTTGCAGCTTGAACAAGGTGCTGGCTATTGTCTTTTAAAATGGGGTTATGATGCACAATAAGCCGTATTAACAAGCTTTGACGCATTAAATTTGATGCTGCTTGAGGTAGATCAAAAGGATAAAGATCTTGCTCATTTGAAAATACTACATCATTTGCTTCAAGGTCACCAAGAGGCATCATGCGCGGTAATAAAAGGGACTGACC
>JACVCA010000045.1 GCA_016742295.1 Alphaproteobacteria bacterium
GTGATAAGCCTGCTCAAGTCTGTCCAAGACTGTAGGTTCTTAAGCTTAAGGTTTAAGTTTAATGGCTAAACCGCCTGCATAGACGGAAGCGTGTCAAGTTTTGTAAGTTTACATGAACACGGCGCTTCTGGGGCAGATAACAAATGATTCGCAAAAGGGTTGCAAATCATGTTAAGTGCTTTGATATTGAAAAATATCAAAAAGAAGGAGTTAGTCCGTGAACAGAAGCGAAAAAGAAAATCTCGTTTCGTTGCTCCGCGAGGATCTTCAAAAGTCAAATCTCGTTGTGGTTACGCGACAAGTGGGTTTGACAGTTGGAGAAGTATCTGATTTACGTCAAAAGATGCGAGATTCGGGGGCAACTTATAAAGTTGTGAAGAATACACTCGCACGTTTGATTGTGGCAGATACCCCTTATGCAACTTTAACAGAGTTTCTAAATGGGCCAACAGCTCTTGCGTTTTCGCAAGATCCGGTGGCGGCTGCTAAGATTGCAGTAAACTTTTCAGAAACAAATGAAAAACTTGAAGTTGTGGGTGGATCTCTCGGTAGTCAGGTGTTGAATAAGCAGGCTGTCCAAGCGTTGGCGAAACTGCCTTCACTCGACGAACTACGAGGCAAGTTAATTGGCGTTATTTCTGCGCCTGCAAGCAAGATTGCAAGTGTGATTCAGGCTCCAGCAGCCCAGCTCGCACGCGTATGTTCTGCTTATGGAAGCAAATGAGATAATGATTTAAATTCGTGTAATGTAAATTTAGGAGATATGATATGGCTGATTTAGCAAAAATAGTAAGTGATCTTTCGTCTTTGACAGTTCTTGAAGCTGCGAACCTTTCCAAGCTTCTTGAAGAAAAATGGGGTGTTTCTGCTGCTGCTCCTGTTGCAGCTGTTGCAGCTGCAGGTCCTGCAGCAGCAGCTACTGCTGAAGAGAAAACAGAATTTAGTGTCGTTCTTGCTAATGCAGGTGACAATAAGATCAACGTCATTAAAGAAGTACGTGCTCTTACAGGTTTAGGCCTGAAAGAAGCTAAAGATCTTGTTGAAGCTGCACCTAAGCCTGTTAAAGAAGGTGTGTCTAAAGAGGAAGCGGAAGACGCTAAGAAAAAACTTGAAGCTGCAGGTGCAACGGTACAACTTACTTAGTATTCCTTTTGCTTGGAGAGAAGTTTCAAAGGGCTTACATAATCTTATGTGAGCTCTAGAACCTTTATTAGGCGTTATAAGCACCACTAACGCTTAAAGATGAAAATTATATGGTGGGTGACCTAAAGAAATGGATCTTTAGGTGAATAGCAATACAGAGTTAGCTGCTTGCTAGTTTCGTGAATGACTTTGAGGGCATTAATGGCAAAATCCTTTACGTATCGTTGGCGTATTCGCAAATCTTATGAACGCAATAGTGGCGTCGCGCCGATGCCAAATCTAATTGAAGTTCAGAAAACTTCATATGATTCTTTCTTACAGATGAATGTAGATCCTGAAAATAGAGCTTCAGATGGCTTGCAGGCAGTATTTCAATCTGTGTTTCCGATCAAAGATTTTTCGGAAAGAGCACAGCTCGAATTTTATAAATATGAGTTCGACCTTCCTAAATATGATGTAGATGAATGCCAACAACGCGGTATGACATATGCAGCGCCTTTAAAGGTTACATTCCGTTTGATCGTGTGGGATGTAGATGAAGAAAGTGGTGCCCGGTCTATTCGTGACATTAAAGAACAAGATGTATATATGGGGGATATGCCCCTCATGACCGAAAATGGAACTTTCGTGATCAATGGTATTGAGCGCGTAATTGTGTCTCAAATGCACAGGTCACCGGGGGTATTCTTTGATCATGATAAAGGTAAGACACACTCGTCCGGGAAATATTTATTTTCGGCACGCGTTATTCCTTATCGAGGATCTTGGCTGGATTTTGAATTTGATGCAAAAGATCTTCTGCACGTTCGTATTGATAGACGCCGTAAAGTTCCTGTGACAACACTTTTGCTAGCTTTGCCTATTAACTCTGCTGGTCGAAACTCAACCTCTGGCTCGAGTGAGGGTACTGCAGTGGCAAAGGGAATGTCACGGGAAGAACTTTTAAATCATTTCTATAATACCCTCAAATATACATATGTGAGTAAAGGCTGGAAGACGGCCTTTGATCCACCACAATGGCGCAGCAAGAAACCCCTGCATGATTTGGTGGATGCAAAAACCGGTAAGGTTGTTGTAGAAGCGGGCGTTAAGATCACCCCTCGGGTTGCGCAGCAACTTGAGTCAAGCGGTGTGAAAGAGATTATTGTGCCTGTCGAAGATCTAATAGGTCAATACATTGCTGTTGATATGATTAATGAAGAGACTGGAGAAGTCTTGCTTGAAGCCGGCGATGAAATTACTGCTGAGAAGATAGAGCTACTTCTTGCTGCCGGGGTGAAAGAAATTCATACTTTAGCAATTGATCATATTAACGTAGGGGCATATCTGCGTAATACGCTTGCAGCCGACAAAAATATGAGTCGTGAGGAAGCATTGATTGATATATATCGTGTTATGCGACCTGGTGAGCCGCCAACCGTTGAAAGTGCTGAAGTCCTTTTCAATAGTTTGTTTTTCGATCTTGACCGTTATGACCTTTCAGCCGTTGGCCGCGTTAAAATGAATGCTCGCCTCGGCTTTGAAGCAGATGATACGGTTCGAATTTTGCGTAATGAGGATTTATTCGAGATTGTCCGGGTTCTTCTTGAACTTAAAAATGGCCGTGGCGAAATAGATGATATTGATGATCTTGAAAATCGGCGCGTTCGCTCAGTGGGGGAATTGTTAGAAAATCAATACCGTGTTGGTTTACTGCGTATGGAACGTGCTATCCGTGAACGGATGAGTTCGCTCGAAATTGAAACCGTTATGCCACATGATGTGATCAATGCTAAGCCTGTTTCAGGAGCGGTTCGTGAATTCTTTGGCTCATCACAGTTATCCCAGTTTATGGATCAAACGAATCCGCTGTCAGAAATTACGCATAAGCGCAGGCTTTCTGCATTGGGACCAGGGGGGTTGACGCGTGATAGAGCGGGATTTGAAGTTCGTGACGTACATCCGACCCATTATGGACGTATTTGTCCTATTGAAACACCGGAAGGGCCAAATATTGGCTTGATTAACTCGCTGGCGACTTATGCACGGGTTAATAAATACGGCTTTATTGAAAGTCCTTATCGTCAAGTGATTGAGGGTCAAGGCAGGGATGAAGTCATTTATTTTGCTTTCATGGAAAAAAGACGACACACAATTGCACAAGCGAATGCTTCTTTAGATAAAGAACGACGTTTTAAAGAAAGCTTTGTCAGTTGCCGCAGGTCAGGTGAGTTTACGATGGCACCTGCTAGTGAAATCGATTTGATTGATGTTTCTCCAAAACAGTTGGTTTCAGTTGCTGCTTCATTAATTCCTTTTTTGGAAAACGATGACGCGAACCGTGCTTTAATGGGATCAAACATGCAACGCCAAGCAGTCCCTTTGATGACCACTGAAGCGCCCTTAATAGGGACAGGTATGGAACATGCTGTTGCACGTGACTCAGGTGCAGTCATTACGGCAAAGCGGGAAGGTGTTGTTGATCGTGTTGAAGGAACACGCATTGTCGTTCATGCCTATGATGAAAAAGGCAATGCAACTTCAGGGGTTGATATATACAACATGAAGAAGTTCCAACGGTCAAATCACAGTACTTGTATTAATCAACGGCCATTGGTGAGAGTGGGCGATCATGTGAAAGCAGGCGAAATCATTGCTGATGGACCTGCAACCCAAGAAGGTGAGCTTGCGCTTGGTAAGAATGTTCTCATAGCCTTCTTATCTTGGAATGGCTGTAATTTCGAAGATTCGATCATCATTTCTGAGAGAATCGTCCGCGATGATGTCTTTACTTCGATTCATATCGAAGAATTTGAAATTATGGCACGTGATACCAAGCTGGGTCAGGAAGATATCACGCGTGATATTCCAAATGTTAGTGACGAAGCCCTTCGCAATCTTGACGAGACAGGTATTGTTTCAATCGGGGCGCAAGTTAAAGCCGGCGATATTCTGGTTGGTAAGGTGACACCAAAAGGCGAGTCACCAATGACACCTGAAGAAAAACTTTTGCGAGCAATTTTTGGAGAAAAGGCTTCTGACGTTCGTGATACCTCATTGAAATTGCCTCCAGGAACAAGCGGAACGGTTGTTGATGTTCGCGTCTTTTCAAGGCGAGGAGTGGAAAAAGATGAACGTGCCCTTGCAATTGAGCACGCACAAATCCAAAGCCTTGCTAAAGATAGAGATGCTGAGAAAGATATTCTTGAGCGTTCATTTTATTCGCAACTTGAAAAATTGTTGCAAGGCGAAGTTATTGCAAGTGTGCCTAAAACCATTAAGGTTGGTTCTGTTAAAGCAGGAGCTAAAATCAACAGTGCTCTTCTTGAGGCCATGCCAAAGGGTCAATGGCGCCAAATTGTGGTTGAAAATGATACCGCAATGAAAGCTATTGAAGACCTTAAGTTTCAAATTGATGCGAACATAGAGCAACTTCAAAAGCGTTTTGAAGATAAAGTCGGTAAGATCCGTCGGGGCGACGAGCTGATGCCTGGTGTACTGAAGACAGTCAAAGTCTTTGTAGCCGTCAAACGTAAGCTTCAGCCTGGTGATAAAATGGCGGGTCGTCATGGAAACAAAGGTGTGGTCTCCACGATTGTGCCACTCGAAGATATTCCGCATCTGGAAGATGGAACGCCAGTTGATGTGATATTAAATCCGTTGGGTATTCCTTCGCGTATGAACGTTGGTCAGGTTCTTGAGGCCCATCTTGGTTGGGCTTCAGCTGGGTTAGGCAAAAAGATTGGAGATTTAGTTGATAAGGTCCAACAAAATCGAAAAAATCAAGATAATCTCCGTGAAGCCTTAAATGACATCTATCCCCGTAAATTAGATCAAGAACGTTTAAAGAGCTTAACAGATGAAGAGTTCTTAGAAGTTGCTGGCAAGCTTGTGCCCGGTGTCCCGATTGCAACGCCAGTTTTCGATGGTGCGCGTGAAGATGATGTAGTTAAAGCGCTTGATCAAGCAGGTTTAAATCATTCAGGTCAAATGACTTTAATTGATGGAAAGACGGGAGAGCCCTTTGACCGTAAAGTGACAGTGGGCTACATGTATATTATGAAGCTTCACCACTTGGTTGATGATAAGATTCACGCGCGTTCAGTCGGTCCTTATAGTCTTGTGACGCAGCAACCATTAGGTGGTAAAGCCCAATTTGGTGGACAACGCTTTGGTGAAATGGAGGTCTGGGCTCTCGAAGCTTATGGTGCTGCGTATACATTGCAGGAAATGTTAACCGTGAAGTCCGATGATGTCGCGGGCCGTACAAAAGTTTACGAATCGATTGTCCGTGGTGAAGATAATTTTGAAACGGGCATTCCAGAGTCGTTCAATGTTCTTGTAAAAGAATTACGTTCTTTGGGAATTAACGTTGAGTTTGAGCAGGGCAACGAAGCTGCATAAAGTTTAGGAGTGCACAATGAGCAAGCAATTGCTGAATGTATTTGGAAAAGTCAATAGTCCACAGAGCTTTGATCTTATCAGGGTCTCTATTGCCAGCCCTGAACAGGTTCGTTCTTGGTCATTTGGTGAAGTTAAGAAGCCTGAAACCATAAATTACCGGACATTTAAGCCCGAGCGTGATGGGCTTTTCTGCGCGCGGATTTTTGGACCTATTAAAGACTATGAATGTTTGTGCGGTAAGTATAAGCGCATGAAATACCGCGGAATTATTTGCGAGAAATGTGGAGTCGAAGTGACATTGGCAAAGGTACGCCGTGACCGGATGGGTCATATTGAGCTTGCTACCCCCGTAGCCCACATTTGGTTTACAAAATCTTTGCCAAGCCGTCTCAGTTTACTTATGGATATGACCGTCCGTGATCTGGAGCGAGTACTTTATTTTGAGAGCTTTATTGTTATCGAGGCAGGGCTGACTTCTCTTAAGGTGGGACAATTACTTTCAGAAGAAGAGTATATTAATGCTCAAGATGAGTATGGCGAAGATGCATTTGAAGCCAGTATAGGCGCTGAAGCATTTAAAACGATTCTCACGGGTCTTAATCTTGAGGATGAGCGTTCGAAAATGCGCCAAGAGCTCATTGAGACCAACTCGGAGATACGTCGTAAAAAAGTTGTTAAGCGTCTCAAGCTTGTCGAGGCCTTCATAAGCTCTGGGGCACGTCCTGATTGGATGATTCTTGATGTTGTTCCTGTCATTCCTCCTGAGTTACGTCCTCTCGTTCCGCTTGATGGCGGACGGTTTGCTACTTCTGATCTCAATGATCTTTACCGTCGTGTGATTAATCGTAATAATCGTCTCAAGCGGCTTATCGAATTACGTGCGCCAGATATCATTGTTCGCAATGAAAAGCGTATGTTACAAGAATCGGTTGACGCCTTATTTGATAATGGTCGTCGTAGCCGGGTTATGACAGGTGCAAATAAGAGACCTCTTAAATCTCTTGCTGATATGCTTAAAGGTAAGCAAGGTCGATTCCGGCAGAATCTTTTAGGTAAGCGCGTTGACTATTCAGGCCGTTCAGTCATCGTGGTGGGTCCTGAACTTAAGTTGCATCAATGTGGTCTTCCAAAGCGTATGGCTTTAGAACTTTTCAAACCCTTTATCTATTCCCGTTTAGAGCGCTATGGTTTGGCGAGTACAATTAAAGCTGCCAAACGTATGGTGGAAAAAGAACGTCCTGAGGTATGGGATATCCTTGAAGAGGTTATCCGCGAACATCCGGTGTTATTAAACCGTGCTCCAACGCTTCACCGGCTTGGAATTCAAGCCTTTGAGCCTGTGCTTGTTGAAGGCAAAGCTATTCAATTGCATCCTTTAGTGTGTACAGCTTTCAATGCGGATTTCGACGGTGACCAGATGGCGGTACACATTCCATTATCCGTAGAAGCGCAGCTTGAAGCTCGCGTATTGATGATGTCAACCAACAACATATTGAGCCCAGCAAGCGGTAAGCCTATTATTGTTCCTTCTAAAGATATTGTGCTTGGCCTCTATTATTTAACGATTGCGCGCGATGGCGAAAAAGGAGAAGGAATGATCTTCAGCTCCGTGGCTGAGATTGAGCAAGCTCTAAATAGCAAAGAAGTTTCTCTGCATGCCAAGATTAAAGCTCGCTATCAGACGATTGACGAAGAGGGAAATGCGAAAGTTTTGGTGCTTGATACAACCCCAGGTAGGATGATTTTTTCTGAGATTTTACCGCGAAATACCAAGGTCGATATTGATCTTGCAAACCGTCAGTTGACCAGCAAAGAAATTTCTCAAGTTGTTGACGTAGTTTATCGCCATTGTGGGCAAAAAGAGACAGTTATATTTGCTGATCGCATGATGGCTATGGGCTTTTATTATGCAGGTAAAGGTGGAATATCTTTTGGTAAGGATGATTTGGTCATTCCGCCTGAGAAAGAAATTTTGGTTTCAGAAACGCTAGCTAAGGTCAATGAATACGAACAACAATATCTTGACGGACTTATTACGCAAGGTGAGAAGTATAACAAAGTGGTCGATATCTGGTCGCGTTGCGGGGACAAAGTTGCTGAAGCCATGATGAAGGGAATTGCTGAGGAAAAAGTGGGGCAGCCTATTAATTCAGTTTATATGATGGCGCACTCCGGTGCACGTGGATCTGCGGCTCAAATGCGTCAGCTTGCAGGTATGCGGGGTTTGATGACAAAGCCATCAGGTGAGATTATTGAAACCCCTATTATTGCGAACTTTAAAGAAGGTCTCAGCGTTTTAGAGTACTTCAACTCGACCCACGGCGCCCGAAAAGGCTTGGCAGATACAGCGCTTAAAACAGCAAACTCGGGATATCTGACGCGCCGTCTTGTCGACGTGGCTCAAGATTGCGTTATCTTAGAGCATGATTGTCAGACGACGAAAGGCATTGAGCTTACAGCTGTCGTTGAAGGAGCAGAAGTTTTAACCGCAATTTCAGAACGCTTGCTTGGTCGCGTCACTTTAGAAGATATTTTGAGTGAATCAGGAAGCGTTATTGTTGCAGCTGGAACAATGGTT
>JACVCA010000046.1 GCA_016742295.1 Alphaproteobacteria bacterium
GCCGTATAGTGGTGACAGGCATGGGAAAAAGTGGGCATGTAGCTCGTAAGATTGCAGCAACCTTTGCCTCCACAGGGACGCCTGCTATTTTTGTACATCCTGCTGAAGCAAGCCATGGTGACATGGGGATGATTACTCAAGGAGATGCTGTCATTGCTCTTTCAAATTCAGGCGAAACCACTGAACTTGCAAACTTAATTCAACACACACGAAGCTATAACATTCCCCTGATTGGCATTACGAGCAGCAGCTTAAGCAGCCTTGCCCAAATTTCAGATGTAGCTCTTATTTTACCTGACGTAGGAGAAGCCTGCCCTATAGGCCTTGCACCTACGACGTCAACGACCATGATGATGGCTTTAGGAGATGCTCTGGCAACCACATTGCTTACAAAAAAGAAGTTTTCTCCTGATCAATTTAGTCTACTTCACCCTGGAGGATCTTTGGGGAAACAATTATTAAAAATTAATCAGATTATGCATACAGGTGAAAAAATTCCAGTCGTTGAAGCTGATGTATTTATGAGTGAAGCATTACTCATTATGTCTGAAAAAGGCTTTGGATGCGTGGGAGTGTTAAACGCAGCAGGATTTCTAATTGGTGTTATTACTGATGGTGATCTGCGTCGCCATATGAGTGATAATCTCTTAAAATGTACAGCTAAAGAGATTATGACCCCAAGACCTAAAATGATCCGGGAAAAATCTTTGGTTACAGAAGCGATCGCTTTTATTAATAAGAATAAAATTACCAGCCTTTTTGTATGTGCCGATGAATCTCCTGAAACCCACGGTGTAAAGCCGATTGGCATTATTCATGTTCATGACTGTTTAAGAGTATAAGAAGTGAGTCTAGGTCTAAAAAAGTTTTCTTATACACCTGGTTGGCGTGACAGAGAGGATATAAATCGTCATGGCCATCAACCAAGATCACACGTGGGAATTTTGAAACTTGGGCTACCCCTTATAACAATCTTTATTGTTGCCTCTATTATTTTGTGGCCAAGTTTAAAAACTTTTACCCAACCCTCCTCTACTGCAACTATTGAGCAAGTTTTAAAAAATAATCCTAAACTTGAAAACAAAGTTATTAACCCAAAACTCAATGCACTTGATAAAACAGGCAGACCTTTTCTTATTCAAGCTGATAGCGCTTTACAAAATGACTCACTATATACAGTTTTTATTCATCCTAATGGTCATATGCAGCTAAAAGATGGCACCTTAGTTACCTTTAAAGGAGATAAAGGGCATTATTACAAAGAATCTAATATCTTTAAAATCGTCGGCCATGTAATCCTTACAACTGATAAAGGGGCTCAACTGAGAACTACTTCTGCCGATTTCAACTTTAATGAAAACCAAGCAGAAGGCCATGAACCTATTGCAGGAATAGGAGATAATGGAGAATCTATTCACGCACAAGGCTTTAAAATAAACCATAATCACGATACAATAATATTTACAGGTCGAACACGGGTCTCTTTAGCCCAAAGATAGAGCAACTCCTTTGAAGTCTATAATCTTGAATCCGTTGATAAAATTATTTCGAAGTAATGAGATTTTTAGTCTGGCCGCCATAGTTTTTAATTTAGGAGCTTTTGACGCTACTGCTAATCCTAATAAAATACCTAATGTAGGAGCTTTGACGCTCGAGTCTGATGGAATAGAGTGTGATCGTCAAAATAATACCTGTAAAGCCTCAGGTAATGTTGTTGTTACAAAAGATAATTTTAAACTTGAAAGTGAAATTCTGTTAACAAAATTACGCAAAGATAAATTGGGTAAGCAGGAAATTTGGCAAGTTGAAGCTAGAGGGAATATCAAGTTCAAAGGCAACGCAGATGAAATAGCCTCAGCATCTTATGCACTTTATAATATTGACGAGGATAAACTTATTCTTAAAGCCCCTGAAAATGGACAATCAATTCTCTCTCAAAACAAACACCTCTACCCTATGCTTCAGAAAGGTGAGCACCTGGTTCGTGCAAAAGAAATAACCATATACTTTATAAGATCTTCTAAGAATGCGACTACCCTAAAGCATGTCGAGGCTGAGGGAGATGTGATTTTGTCGACTCCTTTCGATCTTGCGCATGGTGATTTTGCAACTTATGATCCGACTGCAAAGCTTGCAAAATTGAGAGGAAATGTAGTTATTGATCGTGACAGTGGACAGATAGCGGGTACTTATGCCGAGGTTAATCTGGACACAGGCACAAGTAAAATGTTAAGTGTTGCCCCAGGGTTTAAAGATCTTAAAAAGCGTGTACAGGTGCTTTTAAAGCCTACACCCCAAGCTACCACCCGTTAGCAAAATAAATTAACATAGCTAATATTTGAGTAATTAACAAAATCTATGAGAAATAACATTGGCCTTGTGGCCCAATCTCTTTTTAAAAGCTTCCACAAACATCAAGTTCTAAAGGATGTAAACATTGATATTACACGCGGTGAAGCTGTAGGCCTGCTAGGACCCAATGGCGCAGGCAAAACGACCTGTTTTTCAATCATTGCGGGTTTGGTCAGGCCCGATGAAGGAAAGATTATGCTGGATGGGCATGATCTTACACATTTACCTATGTATCGAAGAGCCAGGTTAGGAATTGGCTACCTTCCTCAAGAAGCATCTATCTTCCGCGGTATGACAGTAGAAAATAATATTCGAGCAGTTTTAGAAGTGTCAGAGCAAGATGCTTATAAACGTGAAGATATGCTTGACGCTCTTCTTTCAGAATTTAATGTGACACATTTGCGTAGGTCCCTCGCAGTTACTTTATCTGGCGGGGAACGACGACGTGTGGAAATTGCTCGAGCTCTGGCTTCTGACCCTCATTTTATTATGCTGGATGAGCCACTTGCAGGCATCGATCCTATAGCAGTCATAGAAGTAAGACGGTTAATTTCACATCTTAAAGATAGAGGAATTGGTGTCCTTTTAACCGATCATAATGTGCGAGAAGCCTTAGATGTTGTCGATCGGGCCTATATCCTCAATGAAGGCAAGGTCCTCATGAAAGGAACCCCCGCTGAAATTATTGCAGATGAAACTGTTCGACGCGTTTATCTAGGCGAGAGCTTTAGTCTGTAAAATAAAAGTATAATTCAGCAACTTGAAAAATAACGGTACTGGGTCGTCAAACCCCTGAAAGTTTTGAGCCTTTTAAGGCGTAATGTCCAATTTGATCAGTTAACAAGAGTAAAAATCACTTTTCTTAAACGCACAAATATCTTACATTTCTCCTATGATTATATTAGGAATTACAGGGTCTATTGCAACCGGGAAATCGACTGTTGCTGCATGGTTGAATGAGCGCTCTATTCCAGTTTTCGAAGCTGATGCCGTTGTTCATGATTTATTTTTAAGTGATCAACAGATAATTAAGAAGGTTGGAGTTCTTTTTCCGGAAAGTTTAAAAGATGGTAAAATTGATCGTAACAAATTGGCAGATATTGTATTTACCAAGCAAGAATATCTTAAAAAGCTTGAAACCATTGTCCATCCTCGTGTTTATCAGATTCAGAAAAATTTTTTAAAGTCTCATCAAACTATGAGAACACCTTTTATTGTACTTGAGGTACCATTGCTATATGAAAAAGGCTACGATAAAATTTGTGATTATGTCATCGTTATGACATGTAATCCTGAGACGCAAAAATATCGTACATTATTACGTCCTGGGATGACTGAAGACCGTCTTAAAAAAATCAAGTCTGCTCAAATGCCTGATAAAGAAAAATTTAACCGTGCGGATTATGTCTTAAATACAGAAGAGCCAAAAGGTCATGTATTTCAAAACCTAAGCTTGATCTTAAAAGAGATTCAGGCAATCCCTAATCTAAGTTTTGGAGAATAAAACTATGCGACAAATAGTTCTCGATACTGAGACAACTGGTCTTGACCCGAAGCAAGGTCACAGATTAGTTGAAATTGGTTGCCTTGAAGTGGTGAATTATATGCCTACTGGCCGAGTCTTTCATGCATATCTTAACCCTGACAGAAGCATGCCTATTGAAGCTTTTAATGTTCATGGCCTATCAGAGGAATTTTTAAAAGATAAACCCAAATTTGAAGAAATTGCCGAAGAATTTTTAGGATTCATTGAAGATTATCCACTGGTCATTCATAATGCGCAATTTGATATGAAATTCATTAACCATGAACTTATTACCATAGGCAAGGTCGAGCTTGATATTAATCGGGCAATTGATACCTTGCATATCGCTCGCCAAAAGTTTCCAGGTGCTCAAGCAAGTTTAGATGCTTTGTGCCGTCGTTTTAAAATTGATAATTCGGCACGTACTAATCACGGAGCCCTTCTGGATGCGGAACTTTTGGCTGAAGTCTATCTTGAGCTTTGCGGCGGCAGACAGCCGAATCTCACTTTCAGTAATGAAGGTGCAAAACCTTTAACAGGTGATAGAACTCTCTTCAACAAGGTCTCATTACCTCCACGTTCTCATCATCCAAGCGTAGAAGAGTTGGAACAGCACAAACTCTTTCTTAAAAAACTTATGAAACCGATGTGGAGTCATTATCAACAGAATTAAATTGCTGAACCTGATCTCCTTGTTGGCGGTAAATCTCTGCAAAATCTACGGGTGCTATGGAGAGTGGAGGAAAGCCGCCATCACGTGTAATCTCTGAAATGATTGCCCGAGCATAAGGAAATAAAAGACGCGGACATTCAATTAAAAGTAAAGGACGTATAGCTTCTTGAGGTAGTTCACCGATCCCAAAAACCCCCGCATAACATAATTCCAATAAGTACAATCTTCCTGCTTTTTGGGTTGCTTCTGCTGAAATTTGCAGTTCGACTTCAAAATTATTTTCATCAAAAGACTTTACACGAACTTCCACATTTAATTTCAGGGATGGACTCTCATTCTGCGCTTGATGAAAAGGACCAGGCGTCTCAAAAGATAGGTCTTTAATATATTGGCCATGCACCTGTAAAGGTAGGCTCGCAATTGGGTTTTGATTTTTTACAGAATTCGTGTTTTTAGCTTTAGCCATAACCTATGTCTCCTTATAAAGTAATAAATTATCAATCACTTTAATCAAGTTCAATTTGAAATGCTAGGCTCTGAAGGTGCTTTGATAAAAATAACTTTAGCAGTGCCGTAGATTTTTTCTTTTAAGACTTTAAAATTAACAGGAAGCACATAGGTTTCTTTTGCTTGAATCTCAGCCATAATCAGGGCATTAGGCGCAATCCAACCAGATAAAAATAACCCTGGCAAGGACTTAGATAGTAAGTCTTTACCAAAGGGGGGATCAAGAAGAATAAGAGTTGCTGGCTCAAGAACCTTAAGAGGGCAGCATGCATCTGTTTTTAAAAGCTTAGAGCGCTTTTCCTCCCCAAGACTTTCAATATTTTGACGCACAACTGCGAGTGCTTGGTCACTCTGATCAAAGAAATAAGCAAAGGCAGCTCCTCGTGATAATGCTTCGAGAGCTAATGCGCCACTTCCCGCAAAGGCATCTAAGACAATTGCTCCTTCAATAATATTTTGATCGCCTTCCCACTCCCTATGTGTAAGCATATTAAAAATAGCCTCTCTTACACGGTCCATAGTCGGTCGAGTAATGATGGCAGGAGGACGCTTTAACCTACGTCCACGATGAACACCTGCAATAATACGCATTTCTACTAACCTGATTTAAATAATGTATTTAAGTCCCTTGAATAGTTTCCAATATAATCTTTTTAAAGCTCATGGTGTATTTTTAAGTTAGTTTACGTAAAAATCTTAAGAACAGCATTTCGAGGAACTTCTTTAACTTCCCCCGGTTGTAAAGCTCCAAGATTGAAAGGGCCGTAAGTTTGACGAATTAAACGTGTTACTTTCCACCCTAAATACTCAATAATTTTACGGATTTCACGATTTTTACCTTCTCTAAGAACAAATGTGACCCAATGTGAAAATCCTTGTCGTTTCTCTAATTTTGCTTCAATTTCACGATAATGTATGCCTTCAATCGTGACGCCTGCTTTAAGAGTATTGAGCATATCTTGTGTAACACGCCCTTCAATCAAAACACGGTAAGATCTCTTCCATCCCATAGAAGGATGCTCAAGGTGGCGCGCTAAAGAACCATCATTGGTTAAAAGCAATAACCCTTCTGAAAAAAGATCCAACCGCCCAATGGAAATGATATGACGCCCTTCAAAAGGCAATGCTTTAAAAACAGTAGGACGTCCTTCCGGGTCATAGTGAGTGGTGATCAAACCCTTTGGCTTGTGATAAGCCCACAAGCGTGAAGGTTCTGCATTTGGCAACGCTTTGCCATCTACAGTGACTCTTTGAGGATCATCTACATCAAAAGCTGGTGAGGTTATGACTTTTCCATCAACAGTAATACGTCCTTGTTCAATACGCCTTTCAGCATCACGACGTGAACACAGACCAGAGCGAGCAATGATTTTTGCAATTCGTTGAGGTAAAATTTTTTCACTCATGCGGCAGAAGCTGTAATTAAGGCTCGAAAAATTCGTCTATCCACTTCACTGATATGAAATTCCGGATGCCATTGAACCCCCATACAAAAATGTCTACGAGGGTCTTCAATCCCTTCGATAATTCCATCTGAGGCAATAGCATTCACGATAACTCCATCAGCAACACTTTTTATTGCTTGATGATGGGCACTATTTACCAAAGCTTCTGATTGTTCAACAATTTGCGCAAGGCGGGTTTGAGGGTGAATCACAATTGAATGTCCAGATTCATGGCGAGGATTGCGCTGTTCATGTGCAACAGAAGTCTCATATTCGGCTGGTATATGCTGAATAAGAACACCACCTAAAACTACATTTAAGAGTTGATGACCTCCACAAATTCCTAATAAAGGGATGTCTAGTTCAAGAGCTTTTTTAGTTAGCAAGTATTCAAATTTGCATCGCTTTTCTTTAACTAACACTCTGGGGTGGGAAGGTACCTGGCCATATAAAGCAGGATCTACATCAAAATCTCCCCCTGTGATAATCAATCCATCAATCACGTTAAGATATGCTTCAATTTCCTCTTCATGATGCGGAAGTAAAATAGGACTCCCACCGGCTTGCGCGACTGCCGTGCAATAATTTTCTCGCATCGCATACCAGGGATATTTTGAATATCCTCCCTCATCCATCCAATCAAGAGTTAAACCAATAACAGGTTTTTTCATGTCACTCACCAAATATAATGACCCTTACTTAAGACAAGTAAAGTCTAGTTTTAAAATAAGGAACTTAAATTTTCAGTCCATTTTTACACCTAATATGAGAAAATAATATTAAAAAAATGGCAAAATAGCTCATTGCTTTTATGATCTTCTTCATATTTTGCGTGTAGCTTGAATCAAGCTCTTTCTAAGATTAACAAAATTTATTTTTAAAACAGCTTTATATCTGCTGCAATTTAAGGTAAAGTTTGTCTAGATTTATATATAAATTTTAATTTATTTAGATATACTTTCTGTTGCGAGAATACAACAGGTAACAAAAAAACAAGCGCTTTCTATGGGTTGTTAATTGAAAATAGAATTTAAAGCAGGGTTATATAACGCTAAGTTAAGATATTTTTATAAAATAGCTCACGTCTAAGTGCATAATTTTGGAAAAAGTTTTATAATTTGGAGGCTTAAAATGAATAAATTTTTAATAAACGCGAGTGCTACAGCCATTGCACTTAGTTCTTTTACTTTGCTTACAAACCCCACTAACGCAGCTAGTGTGTCAGGAAAAAAGCCTGAGCTGAAGATTAGCGGTGAAAGTAAATTCAATGCTCAGTTCTTTGAAAATAACAATAAAGCTCTTAATAACAATACGATAAAAGACCGAGGCGAAAAAAGCAATAGGACGCATTTTTCCGTTGAAGATAGTCGTATAAATTTTCAGATATTAGGCAAAGCTGATTGTCTTGGTCAGATAAGATATGACTGGTTGGTTGGCCTAACAGGGGATAATGATAAAGAAACAATTATTGAAAATCGCCTGCGTATTAAAGGCCAATGGGGTACTTTCCTTATTGGAGATGCTTATGGGGTTGAAAACTTTATGGCGCGTGGTGCCTTTGCCGTGATGGGCGGTACAGGTG
>JACVCA010000047.1 GCA_016742295.1 Alphaproteobacteria bacterium
CTGTTACAATATCATCAATAAAAGTAAAATCCCGCTTCATGTTACCTTGGTTAAATACCTGAATCGGTTTATCGTCAAGGATAGCTTTGGCAAAGAGATAAGCTGACATATCTGGCCGTCCCCAAGGCCCATAAACTGTAAAAAAACGCAGGCCTGTTGATGGAATTTGATAAAGATGCGTATAAACTTGTGACATCAGCTCGTCAGCTTTTTTTGTAGCACTATAAAGTGAAACCGGTGAGTCCGTCCGGTCTTGGACTGAAAAAGGCGAATTTTTATTACTCCCATAAACTGATGATGAACTTGCATACACCAAATGTTTAAAATTTTGGCGGTAGCGACAGAGTTCTAAGATTACCAAATGCCCTAATAAATTTGAATGCACATAAGCAAAAGGATTGATAAGTGAATAGCGTACGCCTGCTTGGGCAGCGAGATGAATAATTTGATCAATGTCAGGGTAATGGTCCCAGATTTTAGTCATCTCAAGACGGTCGGCAATATCAACCTTATGAAAGACAAAATTGGTAAAGGCCTGAAGCTGATTTAGGCGGGCGTGTTTAAGGTTGACGTCGTAGTAGTCATTCAGGTTATCAATACCTATGACATTGTAGCCTGCTTTTAACAAGACTTGACTGACATGATAACCAATAAAGCCTGCAGCTCCCGTAACCATAATCGATTGTTTGGACTTTAACATTATTCTCTTAAACTTTCTCGCTTATCCAAGCTTTCTAATTCAATCTTAAAAAAAGGGCAATTTAATTTTTTGTAGCATGGGCTTTTGGGTAGGTCTCATGAATAAAAAGAGACAAAATAAGAGCACCACCAAGACAAATCGGGATTGTGCTTAAAGCTATCCTAAAATCAGTCAAGCTATATAGAGGAATACCATCGGAAAGTAGCTGATTTGAGTTTAAATCAAGAAGCTTACCTACAAGAGGGTGGAACAAGATGCCGCTGGACATCACCACCATATTGATAAATCCAATGACCAGGCCACTAGCATTGAGGGGAGTAATTTCACATACAGCAGCGAAACATAGGCATTGAGCCGGAAAAAAGAATCCGGCAAGAAAAAAGAGCACGTACATTAAAACAAGCGGGATACCAGGAATAAAGAAAATCACACAATAAATCAAGAGAGTAGTAAGGGCTCCCAAAATCAAGGGTATTTTTCGGCTTTCAAGGCTGTCAGACAAGAGGGCAAACATAGGGCTTCCACACGCGATACCTACAAAAAGTGAGGATACAACAGGGGCTGCAAATTTTTCATCGATAAGATAAACCTTCTGAATAAATGGTACCCCCCAAAGATCTCCTAAGATGGTAAGGGGCACATACATTAACATAGCATAAATTCCAAGCAGCCAGACTTGCTGGTAAAAGATAACACATTTAATCCCTTCAAGAAACCTGATTGTTTCATTTTTTCCGTCATTAAACAGTTTTTCTGGAAGATGAGGAGGGGTATTTCTCGCAGTAATGAAGATTAACGATCCTATTACCCCTCCTACAATACCGATAATAATCATCGATTTCCGCCATCCAATATAATCAATCAAGAATTCTAGAGGAAGACCTCCTGTCGCGGCTCCTACAGTGCCGAGTGTCATGGTAAAACCAATCACTTTACCCAATTGTTGAGGTCTAAACCATAACGTTCCAAGCTTTAAAATCCCCAGCCAACCACAGGCAGAACCGAGTCCCATCATGAAACGCGCAACAGAGGCAGAGGTTGCATCGTTGGTCGTTGAAAAAATAAAGCAGGCGCCTGCGCATACAAAACCGGCGAAGGAAAGGATGGAACCCGGTCCAAATCTATCCATAAGCGCGCCCATAGGAATTTGCATCCCTGCGTAGGCATAATAATAAAATGCCACGATAATGCTTAATGCAGTTGCATCAATAGCAAATGCTTGCATTAAATCTTCAGTCATAACATTAGGAGAGACGCGGATAATATATTGGTAGCAATAAAAGAGGGCTGCACAAGCCCACACCATCCAAGCTTTGATGCCCCCTAAGGTATTATTGTGTGTTGGTTTATAAGTCATGGCCCCTACATTCGAGCTCGAATAATTTCTTCGAAAATGAAGGCAATAAAGAAGTCTTTCCAATCATTATTGAAACCACGCGCTATGTTCTAAATATCATGATCTGGGGCGATCGTAGCGTATGGGAAAATGCCTGTACAGCCTTTTTTTAAGGGAATGTTTCTCTTAATTTAAATGACGATGCTACGAAGTAATTGCTCTCTGTTTAAAATTATATTATTATCGAAAAGAGTCATATAAATAAAAGATAAAGAATAAAATATGAAAATTTTCTTTAAAGTTCTCCTCATCTGTTTTCTGATACAACCTGTGCTAGCAAGTGAAGAGTGTGATTCTTCTTCCAAAACTGTGCGAGTTCTTGCAATCGATGGGGGCGGTGTCAAAGATATCATTCCTGCCTTACATTTAAAAAGACTAGAGGAACTTGTAGAAGGGCCGTTAGCAGAGACTTTTGATCTGATCGCAGGTACTTCCGGGGGTGGACTCTTAAGCTTAGGACTTACGCATGAATTTTCTGCTTCCCAGCTCATAGATATGTTTGAAAGTGATATGCAGTCGATCTTTGAAACTTCAAAATGGTCTAGCCTATGGTCTCTTGGGGGACTCCTTTCACGACGTTATTCTGAGGGACCGTTAGAACAGTCTCTCAAAAAGCAATTTGAGGACTCCTTATTCAGTAAATGTATCGTTCCTACATTGATTACAAGTTATGATATAAAGGCTGGAAAGCCTTATTTTTTTAAAAGTTGGCGTGCAAAAGCTGACGATAGATATAATTTTTACAAGTGGCAGGTTGGTCGTGCAACCAGTGCAGCTCCAACGTATCTTCCAGCGGCATCTTTTAAAAGCCAGGCAGGGGAAGAGTTTGATTTTATAGATGGAGGGGTTGTGATCAATAATCCAACTCTTGCTGCTGTTGCTGAAGCAAAAATTCTTTTCCCAAAGGCGACTGATTTTCTTATTGTTTCTTTGGGGACAGGAGCAACCCCTCAATCCTTGTCTGAAAGCAGTCTAAAGAATGGAGGAGATCTCGCTTATGCTCGCCCCATAACTGGCCT
Source organism: Alphaproteobacteria bacterium (assembly GCA_016742295.1). GTDB lineage: Bacteria > Pseudomonadota > Alphaproteobacteria > JAGOMX01 > JAGOMX01 > JACVCA01. The sequence goes on from JACVCA010000047.1 coordinate 3,116, forward strand.
CATGATGAGTGGGGCTAATATAATCACAGATTATCAAATGACAGCTCTTTATCCTGCTATTGATGGAAAGCAAAGATACTTTCGTTTCCAACCCTATGTACCTGTAGAGTGTGCAGCATTAGATAACGCTGAAAATGACAATATCAATGCGCTTAAAGCAATTGCTCTTAAAAGCATCGAAGAAAATGATGAAAAATTGCAAATTATTGCTGATGAACTTAAGCAGCCTAGGTTTTATAGTCATAAGGACCTAAGACTTACAAGTTTACAGACTGTCGACAAACATAGTATGAAAAAAGCATTTCTTTCGAAAGATGAATCTGTTGATGTTGATGAAAGTTTTGTAATTGTGGATAAGTAGGCGTTAAGCCATTGAAAAAAACGATGCATTTTCATAATTAAGGCTTGACTTGTTCATGAATACCCTTAAGATAACTGCAAAACTTAAAGGTGAACAAGGTAAGACGGATAAATAGATAAACCTCTAAAGCTAAATGGAAAAACAGACCTAATAATAGGGCTGGCTTCATATATTTTACGATCATATTGTCTAAACAGCTACCTTTAAAAAATAGGTAGTCCAAAAATCTTCATAATTTTTTGCTTCTCATTTGGTACAGAATAGAGCTTGAAATTAATGCGTTGTGTATAATGTATTATGGAAAATTACGATAATTAACCCTACTGCTTTTGCTGATTGCATGTCTGCGGGATCGTACTGATGATATTATAGAATCTAGCTTATTTATTTTTATCAACTTTATACCTGCAGAGAGAAAAGGTAAAACTTTACAAGCTTTACTCTGTCCTTATAACGACTCAAAACAATTTTTAGAAACAGCTGATATATATGGGTAAAATTGTTTATTGATGGTTCCTGAAAGCATAAACGAGCTTTTTCTTTTCAAAATGATAATAAAATAGAGTATTTCGCATAAAGATCTGATATAGTAGTCTTCAGATTTAACGAGGTAGCATTAAAAACAAAAGATTTGAGGGTGTTTTAAAGGGTTAAACTCATTAAAATTCCATCAGAGTTTTGTTAAAAATAATTGTTTACCACACAACATGAAGGAAAGAGTATGGCACAAGGGACTGTTAAATGGTTCAATCCCACAAAGGGATATGGCTTTATTGCAGCAGATGATGGTGGGGATGATGTATTCGTACATATGTCTGCAGTTGAGGCTGCGGGTCTTCATACATTATCTGAAGGGCAAAAAGTTCAATATGAACTAGAAAGTCAAAAAGGCAAAGTGTTCGCTGGACAAATTGTTGCATGTTAATTTGGATATGAGTGCTTTTTTGATACTTTAATTAAAAAAGCACTACAATACGCTATACACCTCTTTTAGTTTAAGATGTGGCAAAATTTCCTAGAAATTTATGATGTTCACTATCTCTTAAAATAAAAGAGGTATATTTTCTTATAAAACCCTCCTTGTTATAAAGCAGGGATGTCCGTCTATTTATTATTTCCTTTCATACCCCTTATTCATCATTAATTATGATTATGAAGTTTGTTATTCTTGAGCTAAAAATATCTTGTTTACGTAATGATGCTTCTTCTTGTGTACAGGTGAGGCTAAGTTTATGATGTGTCATCAATTACAATGCAAAGAGCTGTTACGATAATGTCAAAATCATATGACCTGAAGCTTCATAGGCCTCCTCAAAATTTAAGTGACAGGATCGCGCTTACGCTCGTCAAATTCATGCGTTTTTTTGCAGATGCTTTCTTTAAAAAACGCTATGGACACCGTGCAGTTATTTTAGAGACAGTTGCTGCAATTCCAGGAATGGTTGGCGGGATGCTGATGCATTTAAAGTGTCTAAGGCGGATTGAGGATGATCACGGATGGATTAAGGAGTTACTTGATGAAGCAGAAAATGAGCGCATGCATCTTATGACCTTCATCCATATAGCTCAGCCAAATGCCTTTGAGCGCTTCATCATTATCGTTGCCCAATTTGTATTTATCACTCTTTATGTTATGCTATATATAGGCTCATCTCGGACCGCTCATCGTTTGGTAGGGTATCTCGAAGAGGAGGCTGTTATTAGTTATACACAATATTTGAAAGAAGTCGATTCAGGACAGATAGATAATATCGAAGCCCCTCAAATTGCCAAGACTTATTGGAATCTTCCTGATCATGCAAAGCTTAGTGATTTGATCGTTGTGGTGCGTGAAGATGAATGCAAGCATCGTGATATTAATCATCATTTTGCAGAATTGCTGACTTAAGTAGACAATAAATATAAGCCATTGCTTTATTTAAAAATTATTGATGAATTCTGACCGGATCCTTTCATGGGCCGTAATCACCATATAGGGCCCTATAGATACCTTATAGTTCAAGTAATAAGGTAACTTAAAAAGCAACCTTAATAGTCTAATTAATTTACATGAAATTAAGAATTAAGGAGGAGATCATGAAGAGTATAAAAAGCGATTTCATTCAAAATCTTCAGAATTATGTTCACATTCAAAACGAAGATGACCGTAACTTTGCATTTGAACAGTATAAAGTATTGGCTGACTCTCTTAATAATATGAATCAGGTACGTGAAAATTCAAATAATTTCTGGACCACTTTAAATTCTCTCCTAATCTCCAGTATAGCTTATCTAAGGAGCCTGGAAAACGTTTCGCAAGGGCAGCATACTTTTTTAGTGTGGAGTGTTCTTATTTTAGGTTGCTTTTTAGCTGGCTCTTGGATTAGATCTCTCTTATCAATTAAGGCTTCAATTGATATTTGCTATAATTTGTTAATAGAAATAGAGAAATACCTTCCTGCAAAAATTTTTACGATAAGGGTAGCATCTTTACATCGTCTTGCAGATAAAGGCTCTCTGACCTTAAAAGAAATGTTAGTTCCTTGTTTATTTCTTCTTGGCTATACTATTTTTGCAATTATAATAATCTATTTTCCCCATACAATTCTTGAAGCGACTTAAATTTGGATATTTTAGAAATGTAGTACCAGCCTATTAAGGAAGCTTTACATAAACAGTGATTCTCACTTTGTTGACTAAGAATATCCTAATGAATTAACTTTCTACCCTATTATCTCTGGTCTTGACTCGAGGAGCTGAGTGTTTTTTAGATCTACGAGGTAAGGAAAGTTATGGTTTCTTCGAAAAATAATCTTTTCTAGCCCGCGTATCGATAGCTGTAGGTGAGAGAAGTTAAGAGGTGGCTTTGTTCGCATTCGTGAACTTCTGGACATTTTAGCTTAACAATGATAAAGTAAAGAAAAAAATCATTTTAAATAAATTCTCTGTTTTAATAACGTGAGATAGGATAAGGCAACATACCTAATGGCTTTTTACAAAGGTTCTGGAGCGCATTTCATAAGTTTGCTGATCGCATTATCTGCTTTGATAGTATATCCTAATGAGGTATTAAAAGCTGAAGACTTTGAAGCAGAGCCACAAGTTCCTACTGAGAGTGGAGCGATCAAGAGTACAAACCATGAAGAAGAGTTAGAGTCACCTGAGATAAAATCGCAAGCTGGTGATTCAGGGAACTCTACAAAGATTTGTGCAAGTCAGCCTTCACCAACTATTCTTTTGGGAGGTGCTAACCATAAAAGCAAAAATAAAATCAAAAATCCCTCTCCTAAAATGAAAACAGGTGTTCCTGAAGAAGGAATGGTTGATGTTGAAGGGACAGAATTTGAAGAAGTAGATACTCCTTATAATGAAAGCGAGTTATTACAATACCCTGGCCCGGGTCAAAGTATTCCTGAAAATACTTCTTTTATGGGAGAAGGAGCCCCATCAGGAGAGGTAACTGTTGTCAGCTTGGATTCTCTGATACCTTCCGATAATTCTCAGCAACAAGGCACAAACGATGTCAATCCTCAGGTTCTTGCTGATTGGTTTTTGGCAACATTAAGAGAGAATCCATCGTCACACAGCCAAGTACCAAACTTACGTTTTGAAAAATACTATCAAACGCCCTCTACTGTGCTAATGCGTTAATCGCACAATGAATTCAGCTATTTGTATGCCTTTAAAGCCCCCGTCTTCCAAAATTATCAAGCAATTACTTTACCGCTGCTGGCATCGAGGGATGAAAGAAGTAGATTTAATTCTAGGACCTTTTCTTGAGATACATAAAAATCAGTTGAGCTCTGAAGAATGCAAGACTTTAAATCATCTTCTCGACTGCGATGATCAAGATCTCTTGGATTGGATTTTAAGGAAGAAGGCTATTCCAAAACTTTATGCAGCTGATGTGATAGTGAAGATTCAGAATTTTGCCTCATCTCTCCCTAGTGTTTCTGGCGAAAAATTCATTTTACAAGAAATCAAACAACAATAATTCAATGGAGAAAAGTATTGGTGTCTTCCTCATCTGAGACAACAGAGTATTTAAAGTTTGATGATAACAAATTGTTGCCTCTTTTATTTGGAGAACATGACCAATATTTGGCTAGAATTGAAGAAGCGCTGCATGTTAAAATTGTTGCGCGTGGCAATCATATTGCAATTTCGGGAACGTCTCTTGATATAAATTCTGCTCAAACAATATTAAATGAGCTTTATCAAAAACTTGCTGAAGGTATAAGTATAAGTTCCGGCGAAGTTGATGCAGCAATTCGATTAAATCTTCCTCCAAAGAGACGGGAAAAAAAGGCTGTACATATGCAACAACGCCAAGATGTTAAAATTCCAACACGCAGACGAGTCGTTATGGCGCACACCTTAGGGCAGGCAAAATATATCCAAGCTCTACAATCCCAAGAATTGATCTTCGCCATCGGACCAGCTGGAACAGGAAAAACATATCTGGCAGTTGCGACTGGCGTTTCCATGATTTTGCAAGGCAAGTTTGATCGTATTATCC
>JACVCA010000048.1 GCA_016742295.1 Alphaproteobacteria bacterium
GTTCAGGCGTGCAAGGGCCCACCTGCGAAAGCGTTCAAGTGCCCACAGGTGAGGAAGAGGAGTATAGGAGGCAGGGAAGGGGGGAGGCATCTATATTCTATAGACCAGAATACAGATTCAGAGCACCAAAAACAGATAAAAGGGACAATTAAGCAAACAAACAGCCAAACTAAAAGGAAGGGGAGTTTTAAGGAGCGAGTCTATAAGAATTAACTTTATCTATAAATACGATTAGGGTTGTAAGCACATAAACACCCAGCAGAGATAATGCTTGCTAGAAAGGTAGATAAAGATCCCTGCCGGTCTATGACCTATTTAAGGACTCATAAGTTCACTTTTGTCTTTGATCATCCTCTGGCGCATCTCTTCCTAAATGAGCAGGCTGCTTCAGCTGTGGGCTCTTTGATTAAAACGTTCTTGCCTTGTGAGGTATATTTATGCTTGATAAATGCATGATCATTTTAGGAATTGAAACAAGTTGCGACGATACGGCGGCTGCAGTTGTCACAAGCGACCGAGTCATAAAATCAAATATTGTCCGCACCCAATCAACAGAACATCTTCCTTTTGGGGGGGTTGTGCCTGAGATTGCAGCGCGTGCGCATATTGAGGTGCTAGATCAACTTATCAAAAATGCACTTGATCAAGCCAACGTTACTTTTAAAGAACTTGATGGTATTGCGGTCACCGGTGGCCCAGGCCTTATAGGGGGGGTCATCGTAGGTGTGATGATGGCTAAGGCAATAGCAGCTGTTCACAATTTACCCTTTCTTGCCGTTAATCATTTGGCGGGGCATGCGCTTACAGCGCGTTTGACTAATGATCTTGAATTCCCTTACCTCTTATTGCTTGTTTCAGGGGGGCATTGTCAGATTTTAATTGTTCATGGAGCTAATCATTTTCAATTGCTGGGCACTACGATCGATGATGCTGTTGGGGAAGCTTTTGACAAAATAGGAAAACTCCTTGGTTTCTCCTATCCTGCAGGGCCTCAAATTGAATCTTTGGCAAAAAACGGCAATCCAAAACGTTTTCCGTTTCCTCGTCCCCTTGTAGGTGGAGTAAAACAAACTAGCCCTTATGCCTTTTCATTTTCAGGTCTTAAAACTGCTGTCAGAACTTGTATTCAAAAGCACCTATCTTTGACGTGTAAGGATAAAGCCGATATTTGTGCTTCATTTCAAGCTGCCGTTGGGGACGTCTTAAGTGATCGTTGCCACAATGCACTTAAGTGGTGCGAAGACAAAAAATTACCTCTTCAATCCCTTGTAGTTGCAGGAGGGGTAGCAGCAAATGAGTATTTACGTAAGCGCTTGACTTTGATAGCAAATGAACACAATGTCAATTTTGTGGCACCACCTGTAGCATTATGTACGGATAATGCAGCTATGATTGCATGGGCCGGTATTGAACGATTAAATTTAGGCTTAAGTGATGGGCTTGATTTTGCACCCCGACCTCGTTGGTCCCTAGAAGAAATTTAGGCTAAAGGAGAAAAGTTTATGACATCTGTTAGTGTTATGGGAGGTGGAGCGTGGGGAACTGCGCTTGCCATGGTTGCTGAGCGCGCAGGCTCAAAGACAACTCTTTGGGTAAAAGATAAAGCTCTTGCTCTAAATATGCAACACGAGAGAGTTAATACTAACCACTTAGCTGAGGTTTTGATTGAACCCTCTATTCAGATCACAGCTCAGCTTTCTGAGGTAAGCCAGGCGAATATAATGGTTGTTGCTGTTCCTGCACAAACTTTACGTGAGGTCTTGAAAAGGTTTAAACCTTATCTTAAGCCAGATACCTATATCATCCTTGCTTCAAAAGGTATTGAAGCTGGATCTGGACTCTTAATGAGTGAAGTTGCCAGAGAAGTCATTTCTGATAATGTGCTCGCCATTTTATCGGGTCCTAATTTTGCCGATGAAGTTGCGCGGAACTTACCTTCAGCAACGACGCTTGCTACAGAAGATCCTACCATTGGGACCTGGCTTGCACATTCTTTCAGCAGTTTAAATTTTAGAGTTTATACCTCTCAAGACATAATTGGTGCACAAATTGCCGGTGCTTTGAAAAATGTCCTTGCGATTGCTGCTGGAATCCTTGAAGGGCGTAATATGGGGGCAAATGCACAGGCAGCTTTAATCACTCGAGGCCTTGCTGAAATCACCCGCCTTGTTGTTGCTAAAGGCGGTAAACCTGAGACGATGCTGGGTTTAACAGGCGTTGGTGACCTTTGTTTAACGTGTACAAGTGAGAAATCTCGCAACATGAAGTTTGGTAAATCCTTAGGGTTGGGGATGTCCGTTGAAGATGTATGCGCAAACTCTTCTAAAGTTATTGAAGGGATACCCACAGCTAAATCAATAGTGCAACTTGCAGACGCTCTGCATGTAGATGTCCCAATTTGTAGAGCTATCCATGGAATATTATATCAGGGCCTTGACGTTGATACTGCCATTGCACAGCTTTTAAGTCGTCCTCTTAAACCTGAATTTATTGATTAATTAAAAGGGAAAAAATTTTATGTCTTACTGGCTTATCAAAACTGAACCCTCCTCCTGGTCTTGGAATGATCAAATCAAACACAAAGTCACCTCGTGGGATGGGGTGCGCAATTATCAGGCCGCCAATAATATGAAAGCTATGAACAAAGGTGACCTTGCTTTTTTTTATCATTCAGTCCATGAAAAGAGCATTGTAGGCATTGTTGAAGTTATTCGAACTTACCATCCAGATCCCACTGATCTTCAGGGTCGTTTTGGAATGGTTGAAGTGAAGTTCATGAAAACTGTCCCTCATCCTGTAACCCTTGAGATGATTAAAGCGGATTCTCGCCTCAGCCCCTTAGCCTTGGTCAAACAATCCCGCCTTTCTGTGATGCCAATTGATGACGAAAGTTGGAAGATTTTATGTAAAATGGGGGGAATAGTGGATTGAGGTTTACGTTCTATCAACGTTTTGATTTTAAAACCCTTTTAATAATTTTTTCCTGTTTGCTAATGCCTATAACCATTTTAGCACGACACGGAGCAACGGGTTTATTAATTGGAATGTTTACAATTGCAGTATGCTTTAAACTTCAAAACAAAGCAGAGTTTCAGCTGATTTGGACCCCTGTAAGTAAGGCTTTCTTCTTACTAGGTGTGTGGGCGTGCTTGACCTGCCTGTGGAGCCCAGATCGTACTCTTAGCTTGATCACATCATTACGTTTTGGGCTTATAAGCTTTGTAGGATGTACAATCTTACAGTTTGTTCAAAGCTTCAAACGGAATTCTTTAGATTTTCTGCAAGAATGGTTACTAATCAGTTTTAGTATAAGCTTGAGTATTATCGGTTTAGCTTTATTTAGTAAATATCTACTTCACCTTGAATTTTTAACATTACTGTTTAATTCAAGAGCGTTAGATCATGCGACCTCATTATTAGCGCTCATTATATGGCCAGTAATGTACAGTATGATTGAGAAGAATAAACACTTCCTTGCAGTGCTTTTGCTAGTTGGAAGTTCTCTTGCCATTTTGTATCAAAAGAATCATACGGCTGCCATTGCAACTTTGTTGTCATTGATCGTATGGGGGGGAAGTTTTCTCTCTCCTTTACGTTGGACACGAATGTTGAAGATAATGATCCTTATGTTTATGGCTATAGCTCCTCTCTTACCAAAAACGGTTTTAGCGCCTGAAATTATCCACCTTTCAACCAAAGAATGGCAAGTTAAATCGAGTCTGACTCATCGTTTATACATTTGGTCATTGATGAGCCACCGTATTGAGGATCATCCTTTTCGAGGATCGGGGATGGAAGCAAATCGAAGCCACTACAATCACATTTCAAGAACAAAAAAAGGCCAGCTTGATGAATTAAATTTTGCAAACTTCGTCCCTCATTCTACTTTTACAGCAGAAGTTACAGGTGCAGCCTTACATCCTCATAATGCAACTCTTCAAGTGTGGATGGAATTAGGCATTCCGGGAATTGTGTTGGCTATGATAATTGTGTGGTTTCTATTACGGGAAATAGAAAACATCAAGCAGCAGCGCGGCCAAAGAATGGCGCTCGCCACCTTTGTGTCAGCCTTAACTATTTCTCATTCAAGTTATGGTTTATGGCAAACTTGGTGGATGGCCTCTCTATGGATCATTACCATCTTAGTCTGCTGTTTTACAAATCAAATAAATCAAAGAAATTTTTCATGAAGACAGTGTTAATTACGGGTGCCAATGGTTTTATTGGACAGAGATTGAGCCTGTATTTACGTAAACATAATATTCACGTTAAGGGCACTTGCCGTACTTTAAGGGCCTTGCCGCAAGACATAGAGCCTATTCACATTCCTGATCTTTGTGATTTTAAAGACTGGTTGCCTTTACTAAAAGGTGTGGATACGATTTATCATTTAGCTGCGCAAACTCATGGGATTAAAGCTGGTAAGTTGGAGGAGGTAAACTATACTCCCGCGAAACTTCAGACCATTAATGTTGATACGACACACGTGATAGCCCAAGCGGCCGTGCAAGCGGGTGTGAAACGCTTTGTTTATATAAGTTCAATCAAGGTGAATGGTGACTCTACTTCTGGATTTCCATTTTTACCAACCGATCCACCTAAACCTGAAGATAATTATGGGGCTTCTAAATGGCAAGCTGAAATGCTTTTAAGAAAAATCTGTCAAGAGGAAAGGCTTGAATATGTGATTATACGTCCACCTTTGGTATATGGTCCTGGGGTGAAAGGTAACTTTTTAAGCTTGCTACGCTTATGTGATAGTCCCTGGCCCCTTCCATTGGCATCAATCCAAAATCAGCGCAGCCTTATCTATCTTGATAATCTTGTTTTGTTACTCCATAGATGTGGGGTTCATCCAGCTGCTTCGGGACAAACTTTTCTAGTTCGCGACAGTAATGTCTCAATACCAACCCTGGTACGTACGGTAAGGCGCTATTTAAGACGTCCAAGCCGTCTTTTCTTCTGCCCTCGCGCCATTCTTAAGCTCGCAGCAACACTTTGCGGCCGAAAGGAAGCGTTTAATCGCCTGGCTGGATCGCTGGAAGTAGATGATCAACTATGTCGTCATATATTAGATTGGACCCCACCATTTACTTTTGAGCAGGGAATTAAAGAAACGGTTTTATGGTACAAAGCAAACAAAGGGGTTTTTTCTTTATAACCTCCACTTGACATAAGGATAGCCAATTTACTTGATTCATTCTACCTTTTACAAAGGAATTAGCATCTTTTTTATTTTTTAATATGCATACGCTTTAAAGAGCATTTTAAAGATAGGTTAAACATCATTTCAGTTTCACATTTGTTAAAAGACTAACATAAAGAAACAACTTAATAATATGTTATACCGAACTGAGGTTATAAAAGTGCCCTTAAGTATAATTTTATTGGTACAAATGATGTTGATGAATATATTTGCAAATGGCAGGATCAAGCCCCACGCAACGTTTACTATGCAGTTTGTCTCTTATTTTTGTTGAGGAAAAATAGCGATACCGGGGTGCTATTTCAAGAACAATGACCTTTGACATTAAATCTGTAGGAATATTGATCTTTGATTTCCGGCCTCTCGGAACAACCACAATACCATCGTAATGGGCAAAATCAAGGCCTTGATTTAACTTCCATTTTTCATAAGAATCTTGGCCTGCAATAGCATAAAGCGTTCCTGAAACTGTCTTCTTAAGTGCTTGGTAATCTGCTATTGCTGACTCATTTTGAGCAATGACTTGAACCTTTTCCTCAAGGCCATAAAGCATAAGTTTAATCATTGCAGTACGGTCAGTAATGGGTGCATGATAAGATTTTGATTTAAAATCATTGAGGACAATAATGATTTTGTCCAGATTAAATGTTTCCAAAGCTTGCAAGATTATTTCTTTATGAGCAAGGGTGGGAGGATCAAAGCTTCCCCAGAAAACCCCTTTTGCAGGTTGGCTTTGTTCTGTTGCAATTCCTTTAAAACTGGAAAGGACGAAGAATATAGAAAGCAGGAAAGCTCTGGGTATATGTTTTAGTATAAACATAATTTACTTTATTCCTGGTTAAATTAGGGGTTATGCCAGCCTTAAATAGCTGAAGATAAGATATCAGCAGAAATGCATAAAGTTTTCAAGCTAATAAAAATTTTAAGTAATAGGGATCCTTTAAACCTAAGATATTTAATTTAAGGAGGCCTGAAAATGTTTGCTTTTTCTTCTGCTTGGTTTAAGGATAAGGCTAAGCGTAGTGAGTTAACTTAATTGATAAATAAAAATGCGGTCAACGGACAATCCCCGTCAATTGAAAAAATCTCGACATAAGAGAACTTCAAAAAGTTCTCCCAAACCCTCACGACGTTTAAGTAAGGGGATTTGGTTATCAAAAGCCATCATATTGCTGGCGATTTGGGGTAGCGTATGTATGGGGGCCTTAGTTGTATGGTTTGGCTATGATCTGCCGGATATTGGGCGCTTGCAAGCTGTAACGCGTAAGCCGGGTATCAGTATTGTTGGACAAGATGGCACCTTGATTGCTACATATGGAGACATTTATGGTTCAACCGTTGCACAGAAGAACTTACCTCCTTATATTCCTCAAGCAATTTTAGCGACTGAAGACCGTAGGTTCTATAATCACTTTGGGGTTGATATCTGGGGAATTATGCGGGCCATGTGGACCAATTATCGGGCTCAACGCATTGTTCAAGGTGGAAGTACTCTCACTCAGCAATTAGCCAAGAATTTCTTATTATCTGAAAAGCTGTATACGCCCAGTGATCGCTCGATGCGTCGTAAGGCCCAAGAGCTAATGCTTGCCTTATGGTTAGAGTATAATTTTTCCAAAGGCCAAATCTTGAATATCTATATGAACCGAGTCTATTTGGGTGCTGGGACGTATGGGATTGAAGCTGCAGCACAAAAGTATTTTGGCAAACGTGCTCGCAGTTTAACGCTTTATGAGGCTGCAGTCATTGCAGGTCTTTTAAAAGCCCCCTCGGTTTATTCTCCTACAAACAATCCAAAGCTCGCTGATGAACGAGCACAGGTTGTTCTCAACACCATGGTTGAGGCAGGTTTTATTAGTCTTCAAGAACGACAATCTTTGAAAGGTTCAGGCCGTAAAATGCATCAGTCTTATGATGAATCACGGGTGGGACGTTATTTCACCGATTGGATTGTCGAGAGTATTCCAAATTATATTGGTGAGCTTGATCGCGACATCATGGTGATTACTACCTATGATGCGCGGTTACAAAGAATCGCAGAACAACAAACTAAAGTTATCCTAGAAAAGTACGGGAAAGAGAGAGGAGTTGGGCAAGCAGCCTTGGTTGCTATGACAGCTGAAGGGGCGGTAAAATGTATGGTGGGAGGACGTGATTATGACCAAAGCCAATTTAATCGTGCTGTACAAGCTGTCCGTCAAGCGGGATCGGCCTTCAAACTTTTTGTCTACCTTGCTGCTCTTGAAAAAGGAGTTCCGGCAACGGCTATGCTCTCAGATCGTCCCGTGCGCATTGGTCGTTGGCAGCCTAAAAATTATCATTGGCAACCTCGCGGTGAGATCAGCTTTGCTGACGCTGTTGCCTATTCTGTAAATACGGCCACGGTAAGGCTTGCAGCTCAAGCGGGTAGAAAACAAATTGCATCTGCTGCAAGGCGATTGGGAGTTGTGTCGCCCTTACCCGATGATTTAAGCATAGCCTTGGGAAGTGCAGATGTAACCTTGTTGCAATTGACTTCGTCTTATGCGGCAGTGGCAAATGGCGGTACTGGTGTGTGGCCTTATGCTATCCTTGAAATTCGAGACCGCTATGGGCATGTGCTCTATCGTCGTAAGGGGCAGGGGCCTGGCCGGGTTATGTCTTACGA
>JACVCA010000049.1 GCA_016742295.1 Alphaproteobacteria bacterium
GTCCTAGCATGGGATGATAATCCTTTGTTACGCGAGGCTGCAAGTCGAGAGGGAATCAATGTTGTGAATTTGGCTGACTGGGATTGGAGTTTGGTTAAAGCTTTGGTTTTAAGCCCTGGTATACCTCATATATTTCCTGCTCCTCATCCCTTAGTGCAACAGGCAAAAGAAGCTGGAATTCCCATTATTTCAGATATTGAGGTGTTTGCAAAAACCCATCCCCAAGCCTCGCTCATTGGTATTACAGGAACAAATGGAAAGTCGACAACCACTGCGCTAATCTCACATATCTTAAACGAAGCACATAAGTTGGTTCAGGTAGGTGGAAATATTGGTGTTGGTGTCTTAGCTTTAGAGCCGTTGCCATCTCAAGGGTTTTATGTTTTAGAAATGTCTTCCTATCAGCTTGAGTTGACGCCATCAATAAATTTTGACGCAGCAGTACTTTTGAACTTGACGCCTGATCATATTGTACGTCATGGTAGCTTTGAGGGTTATATTGCTGCAAAAGAAAAGATTTTTAATAATCAAAGGCCAGGGCAGGTTGCAGTAATTGGTCGAGATGATCCTGAAACAGAACGAATTTATCACCAACAAGTAGCACGCCAGCAACAAAGGGTTATTGGTATATCGGCTTTCAAGCCGGTTGAAGGTGGGGTTTTCATTGAAGATCACTATTTAATTGATGCCACGCAACAGCAAAGCCGTAAAATCTTAGATTTAAGGCAGACTGCTTTCTTGAATGGAATGCAAAATCGACAAAACATTGCTGCAGCTTATGCAGTTTGCTGTCATATTGGACTTATGCAAACTGACATTCTTAAAGGCCTTAAAACATTCCAAGGTCTTGCTCATCGTCAAGAAATTATAGCTGTTATTGATCACGTAACCTACATTAATGATAGCAAAGCAACCAATGCTGCTTCGGTGGCGCTTGCACTTAACAATTATGAAAATATTTTCTGGATAGTGGGGGGGCGGCCAAAGAGTGAGGGGCTTAATGGCTTGTCAAGGTTTTATTCTAAAATAAAACAAGCCTTTGTGATAGGCGAAGCCTTGGAAGATTTTTCAAGTACCTTGAATCCCTATGTGCGGGTTACGAAGTCAGTTCATCTTGAACAGGCTGTTCATGACGCTCACAAAGCAGCATCATTGAGTCAAACATCTTGTCCGATTGTACTTTTGAGTCCTGCATGTGAAAGCTTCGATCAGTTTAAGAATTTTGAAGATCGAGGTGATTGCTTTAAAGAGTATGTTAAAAAATTACCTGGTTTACGTGGTGCAATCGATCAGCCGCCATTTTTAGCCTTAAAAAGTAAGGTCCTCTGATGGTAACGCCTATCTCCCGTATAGACAATAGCCTAATGGGGCGGTGGTGGTGGACGGTTGATCGTGGGACCCTATTGGCGTTGGGTATATTAATGGGGCTGGGCATCATCTTATCGTTCTCAGCAAGCCCAAGTATTGCAGACCACCTTAAGCTAGGATCTTTTTATTTTGTTATTCGCCATATCGCTTTTATAATTCCAAGCATTTTCATATTAATTGGGGTTTCTTTGTTGTCTTTAAAATCAATTAAGCGCCTTGCTCTTTTTCTTTTCCTTTTAAGTACTGTTTTGCTGATTTTAACGCCGATCATAGGGGCAGAGATCAAGGGTGCGCGCCGATGGATTAATGTTGCAGGCTTTTCCTTCCAACCTTCAGAACTTATCAAACCTGCATTTGCAGTTTTAAGTGCTTGGATGTTTTCTGAAGCTCATGTCAATCCCCATATTCCTGGAAACCTAATTTCAAGTGCTCTCTATCTCACTGTTGTTGGTTTATTAGTTATGCAGCCGGATCTTGGAATGACAGTTTTAATTACTTGTGCTTGGTTTGCGCAATTTTTTTTTGCAGGTCTATCAATCTTATGGATTTTACTTGGTATGGGAGCAGGAGTGATCGGCATTGCGTTCGCTTACTTCTTATTGCCGCATGTCTCAAAGCGCATAGATCAATTTCTAGATCCTACAGCAGGTGATCGTTTTTCGGATAAATATCAAATCACGCAGTCCCTTGATGCGCTTATGAATGGTGGTTTCTTAGGGCAAGGTCCCGGAGAAGGGGTTATCAAAAGAGCTTTACCTGATGCACATGCTGACTTCGTTTTTGCGGTCGCTGGAGAAGAATTTGGGCTTTTACTGGGAATTCTTATTAGCCTGCTATTTTTATTTATAGTCATCCGTAATTTTTTCCGAATTTTTCATGAGACAAATATGTTTATTATTCTAGCTGTCTCTGGATTAGTTATTCAATTTGGTTTGCAAGCTTTGATTAATATTGCATCAACGCTGAATCTAATTCCAACTAAAGGAATGACGCTTCCATTTCTAAGTTACGGGGGCTCGTCGATGCTTGCAATTTCAATAAGTATGGGAATGATTCTTTCATTGACACGTCGTCATGCTGACGAAATTAAGAGATGGGCGTGATGTCTATTATAAATTCACAACGTCCCATATTTCTTGTTGCAGGCGGAACAGGAGGACACATTTTCCCGGCCCTTGCCCTTTCTGATATTCTTTTATCAACAGGATATATCCCTCATTTGATTACTGATCCGCGTGGCAGTAAAATTCAAAAAAACAACTCCCGGTTGGTTATCCATCAGATGCTTTTAAGCGGAATGGGGCAAGGCAACCTTATACAAAAATCTATCGGTTTCTTAAGTCTTGGGATTGGGCTTTTTCAATCCTTATGGTGGATATTAAGATTTCAGCCACAAGTTGTGATTGGTTTTGGAGGCTATCCAACTTTACCTGGAATGGTCGCTGCAATTGTTTTAAGGCGGCTTACTGTCATTCATGAACAGAATGCAGTTTTAGGTCGTGTTAATCGATTCTTGGCACCTTGGGTTCGAAAAATTGCGGTCTCATTTCCTTCCACTTTAGGGCTCCTTCAAAAGCAAGCTGCAAGGGTGGAACCTACCGGCATGCCAGTTCGCGATACCATTGCTGAGGTTCGTAAGATTCGATATCAGCCTTTAAAACTTCAAGGAAAGTTAAATGTTTTAGTGTTAGGTGGAAGCCAAGGAACGAGAATTTTTAGCGAAATTATTCCTGAAGCTTTGTCGCTCCTTTCACCCCAACTGAGGCAAAAAGTACATATGGTGCAGCAATGCCGTAGTGAAGATTTAGACAATGTTAAAAGAAGCTATCTGCGCATGGGGGTAAGCTGTGAGCTTGCGAGTTTTTTTGATAATATTGCTGAACATTTGGCATCGTCCCATTTAGTAATTTCACGTTCGGGCGCTTCAACTTGCGCGGAACTTATGGTCGCAGGAAGGCCTGCTCTTTTAGTTCCGCTCCCGTCTGCAATGGATGATCATCAAACCGTAAATGCACGTTGGATTGCTCAAAAAGACGCAGCCTGGTATATACCGCAAAAAGAATTTACCGCAAGTAATTTGGCAACAATATTTCAAGATTTTTTTTCAAATCCTACGACTTTGGTGCATGCCAGTGAAGCCATGCGTTCTTTAGGACAAAGGGATGCAGCAAGGCAACTAGTAGAACTTATTAAAAGGTTTATTGAGACATCTAATAAAGGTGAATTATAACACAATTTAAGTAAAAGTTAAATCAAATGCAAAAAATGAAAGTGTTCTTGCTTTATTCTATTCAATCAGTATGATGAAAACGGTTTTAGATTGGACAATTTTAAGCAGCAATACTTTTGGTTATAATTCCATTTTGTCAATATCGTGAGGTCTTTTGGAGCATGCAAGTGGTGAAAATAAATAGTTTGAACACAAGTGGAATATATAAGGAGCAAGATTTAAGATGAGGTGTTCCCCTTTATCTGTAGGAACATTCCACTTTATTGGGATTGGTGGAATTGGCATGAGTGGTATTGCAGAAATTTTGCATGCCATGGCTTATAAAGTCAAAGGGAGTGATGTTAGTGAAAATGCAAATGTTCAGCGTTTAAGAAAGTTAGGGATACCCATCGTCATTGGACATCAGGCTGAAAATATCGGGGATGCTTCGGTGGTTGTGATGTCGTCGGCGGTTAGAAGAGATAATTCTGAACTCATCGCTGCACGCGCTCTTAAATTGCCAATTGTGCGTCGAGCTGAAATGTTAGCAGAATTGATGCGTTTAAAGCCTTCGATTGCTGTTGCAGGGAGTCACGGTAAAACTACGACAACTTCTTTACTAGCCCACTTAATGGATGTTGGTAATTTTTTGCCTACAGTTATTAGTGGGGGAATTATTAATTCATATGGCACAAATGCGCGACTTGGTCAGGGAGAGTGGCTTGTTGCAGAGGCCGATGAGTCAGATGGGAGCTTTACTAAATTGCCGGCAACAATTGCAGTTGTCACTAATATCGATCCTGAGCATATGGATTTTTATAAGTCTTTTGAAGATGTAAGGTCTGCCTTCAAAACATATATTGAGAATTTGCCGTTCTATGGGTTGGCGGTCTTATGTCAAGATCATCCCGAGGTGCGCCGGCTCCGCGAGCAAATTTATGATCGGCGTGTTGTAACTTATGGATTTGATGAGCAAGCGGATGTGAGAGCGACGCAGCTCTCGATGTCAATTGAAGGCGCAACTTTTGATATTGAACTTTCTAAACATGCGCAAACTTTAAAAGGGGCTTCATTATGGACAGACGTTGCACTTAAACAATTAAAGTTGCCTATGTATGGAGCTTATAACGTTGAAAATGCGCTTGCAACATTTGTTGTTGCTCTTGAGTTAGGCATAGAACCTTCGGCGATCATCCAGGCATTTGCTACTTTTAAAGGTGTAAGCCGACGCTTTACTAAAGTAGGGGTGATAAACGGAGTTACAATTGTGGATGACTACGCTCATCATCCTGTTGAAATTGAAAAGGTTTTAAAGGCAGCAAGTTCAGCTTGTAAGCGTCGGGTAATTGCAGTTGTTCAGCCGCACCGTTATTCGCGCCTGAATTATTTATTTGAAGATTTTGCCAAATGTTTTCAAGATGCGCATAGTGTCATTGTAGCGCCGGTTTATTCTGCGGGCGAAGAGACCATTGAAGGAATTGATCATTTACGCTTAGCAGCTGCAATTAAGCAGGTTGGACATCCGCATGTTTTAACAATTGATGATGCATCTGCATTAGCGCCTTTGATTGCATCAATTGCAACTTCTGACGATTATGTAATGTGTCTAGGGGCCGGCACGATTACAATATGGGCTCAAGAGTTATTAAATCAATTGTCCGACGCTTCGCTGATTGCAAGACAGTCAGGAACATAGAGAGAGTAAGAATGGTAAGTAAACTGATCGAGCGGTTACCCATAGTAAGGGGCAGATATACACAAGAAGCATCGTTGGCTGCTATGACATGGTTTCGTGTTGGTGGACCTGCAGAAGTAGTTTACAAACCTGCAGATTTAGAGGATTTGTGTTTATTTCTAAGAGAAAAACCTGAAGATATTCCAGTTCATACCATGGGTGTTGGATCTAATCTCTTGGTGCGTGACGGGGGCGTGCCTGGAGTCGTCATCAGGCTTGGAAAAGGTTTTAACACCCTTGTCATAGAAGGCGATGAAATTGATGTGGGGGCTGCGGTTCTCGATCGCAATGTAGCTCTTACATGTTGTGCAGAAGCTCTCGGAGGTCTCGAGTTTTTGGCAGGTATCCCGGGGACAATAGGGGGTGCCTTGCGGATGAATGCGGGATGTTATGGACAAGAGATAAAAGATATTTTGGTCTCGGCTTTAGCTGTTGATGGTAGAGGTAACTTACATCGCTTGAGTACTGCAGAATGTGGATTTTCTTATCGTCATTCTTCTGTACCCGCAGATTGGATTTTTATTTGTGCCCGTTTAAAAGGATATAAAAGTTCTGTCAAAGAGATTCAATTACGTATCGAGAAATTGCTGGTTGATCGAGAGGTAAGTCAACCAATCAAAACTCGAACAGGTGGTAGCACATTTGCCAATCCTCAAGATAGAAAAGCCTGGGAACTGATTGATCAAGCTGGTTGTAGGGGACTTAGACACG
This sequence comes from Alphaproteobacteria bacterium, assembly GCA_016742295.1. Taxonomy (GTDB): domain Bacteria; phylum Pseudomonadota; class Alphaproteobacteria; order JAGOMX01; family JAGOMX01; genus JACVCA01. Next base: position 6,024 of record JACVCA010000049.1, read on the forward strand.
GAGGGGCGCAAGTTTCCGAGAAACATTGTAATTTCTTTATAAACACAGGTGATGCAACGGCAGAAGATATTGAGAGCTTAGGTGAAGAGGTTCGTATGCGTGTCAGAGAAAGCTCCGGAATTGATCTTCAGTGGGAAATCCAGAGGATTGGAGAAAGGTTGATTTCTGCGACTATACTTAAGGAACATGCAGCATGACGGCTTTAAAGCGAGTTGCAATATTGATGGGTGGGTTTTCTGCTGAACGTGAGGTCTCTTTAGTAAGTGGAGCCGCTGTGTTAAAAGCCGTGGAACAGCTCGGGCATCAGCCAATTGCGGTCGACGTTACAAGAAATTTGCGTGAGATTCTTGACCATTTAGATCCTAAACCTGATGTGGTTCTCAATCTTTTGCATGGCAGGTGGGGAGAAGATGGTAGGTTCCAGGCAATTTTAGATCTTCTTGAAATTCCTTATGCCTATTCTGGAGTGTTAGCATCATCCCTTGCTATGAATAAGGTGATGGCTAAAAAAGTTTTTAGAGCGGAAGGTATTCCAACGCCGGAAAGCCTTGTCGTTTCTCAAGAAAAAGCTTTCACAACGCAGGTCATGGATTTCTCTTATGTACTTAAACCTATTAATGAAGGTTCAAGCGTGGGAGTGTCTATTCTTCATAATGAACAGGATCTTAAGAGTCTTGATGCCTCATGGACTTACGGGCATGAAGTACTCGTAGAGCGTTTTATACCAGGCCGAGAAATCCATGTGGCCATCATGGGAAATCAAGCTTTAGGGGCCATAGAAATTAGGCCTAAACAAGGCTTTTACACATATGAAGCCAAATATACTGAAGGAAAAGCTGAGCACTACATGCCTGCGCCCCTCCCTGGAGCTTGTTATCAAGAGGCATTAGACGTGAGTCTAAAAGCTCACCAAGCATTGGGTTGCAAAGGAATTAGCCGTGTTGACCTCAGGTATGATGATACAAATGGAACGCCAGGTAAATTCTATGTTCTTGAAGTTAATACCCAGCCAGGAATGACTCCCCTATCCCTAGTCCCTGAAATTGCAGCTTACAAAGAATTGAGTTTTAACGATCTAGTAAGTTGGATGATTGAGAACGCACAATGCGACGCTTAAAACACAAGCAGCAATCGAATCAGAGAACGCGCCCTAAGCGCTCAATATCTTCGATACAGTCTTTATCTCGCTGGTCAAAAACGCTAAGTAAGGTGAGTACAGTTTGTTTAATTGTTTTTTTGCCGACTACTTTATTGTTTAAGGACGGCCCTGATTTTGTTAAAAAATCTTTAGATACTGTTGTTATCAATATTTCGGGTCGTCTTGGACTTGTTGTTGAAGATATAGTCGTTGAAGGAAGGATGCAGACCTCTCCTCAAGAGCTTTTTAATGTTTTAAGGATCCGCCGTGGTGATTCGCTTTTAAAGTGTTCCCCCCAACAAAGTAAACAGCAATTGGAGCAACTTCCATGGATTCAAGCAGCAACGGTTCAAAGGCGTTGGCCCAATACAATTTATGTTAGATTATTTGAGAAACAGCCGATTGCTTTATGGCAAAACAATGGAAGATTGTTTCTTATAGATAAGCAAGGTAGCATTATAGGTCAACAAACGGGAACTGGATATACAGATTTACTTATTGTTGTGGGTAAAGGCGCTCCTGACCATACATTTGAGCTCTTAAAAGGGCTTGATAAAGTAGCTGAGTTAAAAAACCAGGTCACTGCCGCTATTTTTGTAGGAGAGCGCCGTTGGGATTTAATTTTAAACAATAAATTATAATTAAAACTTCCGGAGGAGAATATCGAACAAGCTTTAAATCATCTTTTAAA
>JACVCA010000050.1 GCA_016742295.1 Alphaproteobacteria bacterium
GCTGAGTCCCATGCAAGCCTCAAGGACTACCTTTTTGAGTAAAATAATCATACCTTTTTTTGTATTGATAGGATTATTCTCTATAGGTAAGGGGGCTTTTACTTCATCATCGGCAATAGATCTTTTTACTGTAAAGGATATCAGTGTTGATGTCACAGCAGACTGTGCCAAAAATGCCCAAGAAAAGGCTATGGCTGAAGGACGCATCAAAGCGTTTAAAGTACTTTTGAACCAACTTCTTTCCCAAGAAGAAATTCAGCAAATAGGCGAGATTTTACCTACTCAAGTCGATAACTTCATTAGAGATTATGAAGTCATCAAAGAAAAATACTCGCCGGTTCGGTATGTGGCTCATCTTACATTTCGGTTTGACGAAGCCGCTGTCAAACGCTTTCTGGAAACCAAGCGCATTGCAGTTACAGCAACACCAAAAAATCCCCTTGTCGTCATTCCCCTTCTTATAACTAGGGGGCAACCCAAGCTTTGGCACGATAATCCCTGGCTTCAGGCTTGGGCAGCACAATCATCTATAAATCATGTAATCCCCTTAATGATTCCCTTGGGTGATCTTGCTGATCTTAATGATCTAAATGCCGAACAAGCATTCCAGCTTGATCATGAACCTCTTGATGCCATTGCCCTGCGTTATGGAGCAGGCGGAACATTGGTTGTCATTGCTAGGGACCATGAAGAGCACCTTGAGGTTGAAGTTAATTTGGTACCGCTTGCAGGCGATATTCGTAAATTAAGTTTAGATCCTCTTATAGCTTCTCAATCTACCCCCGAAACCTATAACCAAGCTATCACACAGGTACTTATAAAGCTTGATGCTTTAAATAAGGATAAATCAAATCCTGGGGTTTTAACACAAGAACAACATCTTTCTGTAAAAGCCCTCTTCAATTCTCCTCAAGATTGGATAGTACTTCAACGCCAACTTGCTGAAATTCCCACTTTACATCATATTCAACTGAAAACGCTATCGCGTAATTATGCTCTGATGGATCTCAGTTTTCTAGGTTCAATTCCAATGCTACAATCCGCTTTAGGCGTGAGAGGCTTTCATTTAACTAAGGACCAGGGAAATTCATGGACGATCAACCCCAAGACGAAAATCTCATTAAACTTTTAGTTACAAGCTGGCCAAATCTCATCAGCTTAGGCAGGCTGTTAGCAGCCCCCCTCCTGGTATGGCTAATCCTAACTGATCATATGTTTTTAGCCTTTATTGGCTGTCTTCTTGCAGCACTTTCTGATGCAGCAGATGGCTTTGTTGCAAGAATCCTCAAGTCGCAAAGCAGGATTGGGGCATATTTGGACCCTTTAGCTGACAAAGTTTTACTGACAGGACTTTATTGTACGTTATGCTATAAAGGATTAATTATGGTTTGGTTGCTGATTTTAATTGTATTTAGGGATTTTTTAATTGTTGGAGGAACTCTTTTATTAATGATGCTAAAAAAGACTTTTGCAATTAGACCGCTTATGATTAGTAAAATAAACACATTACTTCAAATATCTGCAGTCGCATGGATTTTGTTCAAGCTTGGTTTAGACATTCCTGCTCCAGAAATCCTCACTCAGCTTTTGCTAGGTGGAGTAGCGTTGACAACCCTCCTTTCAGGTGGAGCTTATGTAGTGTTATGGTTGAAGCTCTTTGCACAACAGGAAATTGAATCATGATAGATAATTCAAAAACGTGGCTATGGGCAGCCATTTTGATTGCAAGTGGGCTTGCGATTTATGCGGTCAGCAATATTCTTTTACCCTTTATAGTAGGAACTTTCGTAGCTTATGCTTTGAATCCTGCTGTCAATAAGCTTGAAAAATGGAAAATTTCACGGGGACTTGCAACTCCCCTATTAATTTTAAGTTTTTTTACTTTGATCGGGGGGCTCTTGTTTTTTGCCATCCCATTTTTAAAAAGTGAGCTTACCGATCTGGCGAAGCTTATTCCCTTCTATGCCCGCAAAACTCTCGACACCCTCCAACCTCATATGGATAAATTATCACATTATGTGGACACAAAAGACTTCAGTCAATTACAAGAAACAGCCACAAGCCATATTGGAGATATGTTATCCTGGGGTTTAAACCTACTTGCCAGGGTGCTGACCAATAGCCTTGCAATTGCAAACTTGATTTCTTTGATTATTCTTACACCGATTATTTCTTTTTATATGCTCCGCGATTGGCCTCATATTATCCAAGCAATTGCCAGAATTTTACCACGTTCTCAATTACCAATGATTGTTGAACAAGCCCGTAAAATTAACCAGGTGTTAGGAGCTTATATCCGCGGGCAAGCGACAGTTTGTTTCATCTTGATGATAATTTATACAACAGGCCTCTCTTTGGTAGGCCTCAATTTTTCGCTTATTATTGGCATTGTAACCGGCCTACTTTCTTTCATTCCTTATTTTGGGGTGCTGATTGGAGTAGCGGCAGGAATGGGTATTGCACTTTCTCAATTTCCAGATTGGTTTTCAATTGGTATGGTCGCTGGAGTTTTCTTAACGGGTCAAATTATTGAAGGATATTTTTTAACTCCGAAACTTGTGGGGGACAGTATAGGCTTACATCCGGTTTGGCTTATTTTTTCTCTTCTTGCCGGAGGAAGTTTGTTTGGATTTATAGGTATTGTGCTTGCCCTTCCCCTAGCAGCTGTCGTTGGGGTAGTAGTACGATGTTTTCTTTCTCTTTACATGAATAGTCCTCTTTATCTTGGGGGACCATTTACTAACCATAAATTGCCTACAACCAAAGAGTCATTGTGAATTATAATCCTCAATTAACCCTTAATCTTGAAATTGATCCTATCTATAACGCTGAAGATTTTTTAATCTCAGCCTGCAATTTTGAAGCAGTCTCATGGGTAAAGCGTTGGTCAGACTGGCCTATACCAGGGATTTTACTTTACGGGCCACCTGGCTGCGGTAAGACTCACCTTGCACATGTATGGCAAGCCAATACACAAGCTAAATTTCTGAATCTTAAAGACTTAATCGACAAAAACTTGTGTGATTTGTTTCAAACCTGTAAGTATTATATCTTAGACGATTTAAATATCACCCACCAAGATGAGCCTACGCTCTTTCACCTTTATAATTTAGCTAAGGAACATCAGGCCTCAATATTGTTTTTGAGCCAAAATGCCCCTTCTGAATGGCCTTTCACCTTAGATGATCTTAAATCTCGGATGAATGCTGTCCCAGCAATTGAGATTGTCCCCCCCGATGATGAATTTCTTAAAAAAATTGCTTTTAAGCTTTTTTCAGATCAACAGTTAATTGCAAGTGAACCTATTTTACAGTATCTACTAACGCATGGAGATCGCTCTTTTAAAGGCCTCCAAACAAATGTTGCAAAAATTAATACCTATGCACTTGCAAATCATCGCAATATTACGCTACCCCTCGTACGCGATGTACTTAAGAGTTATAGCTAAAAAATTTTATTTATAAACCAAGAAATAATTGAATTATTTAGCTAACCGACCATCGGGCGTATTTTTCTTCAAACTGTTATCTTTTGCTGAATCTTTAGAGATAGTCTTTTGGGGATGTTTGAGGGCTTCAAGATTATCTTCTTTTTCAAGTTGGTTTTTTTCAAGCTCGCTGATGAGTTGCTTGACACTATGAATAGCTCTTTTGTCTTTAAAGGTAGGATGAGGAGAGGCTTTCAAATCCTCTAGACGCTTGTTTAAAATTTTAATCATCTGCTTATCTTGTTCTATCGATTTTATAGTCACTTGATTTTCATTTAATAAAGGTTTTACCAAAGCAGGAAGGCGAGGTATATCTTTTGAAGGAGAGGGAAGAGATTGGCGTGCATATTCTGGTTGAGGAACCAAAGTTGGGGCAGCCCAAGCTTTGAAACCTCCCAAGCAAAGCATAAATAGTCCCAGCCTTACAAATAATCCTAAATAGTTCACGCTCCTCTCCTTTTTCAAAATTATGACTTATTTTATTTAAAACAGCTACAAATTTAAACAGAGGCCATTTACAGGGTTGCTGTTTGCAGATAGGTTTTATATGCTAGACTTATAAAATAAGGGGAGGAGAAAATTATATGAAAGATATGCAGGTGGCTAGGTTTTGAAAGTATTCGCGTTTCATATATTTGCCTTCATATTCTTGCTTGGAACCTTAAGCACTCCCCTTTATGCTGTTTCAAAAGCAAAAGCTATCATCCCGCAATATGGCTCAATCGTCATAGATGCTCACACCGGTGCCGTACTTCATCAAGCGCACGCTGATACCAAGACTTATCCGGCATCTCTTACAAAAATGATGACGCTTTATATGCTGTTTGAAGTTTTAGAAAAGAGAAAAATTCATAGCTTGCAAAAATTTAAAGTTTCCCAACATGCTTCACGTCAAGCTCCCAGTAAGTTGCATCTTAAGCCGGGAGATTCAATCACTGCTAAAGATGCCATCTTTGCTTTGATGACACATTCAGCAAATGATGTTGCTGTCGTTGTAGCGGAAGCCTTAGGCGGCACTGAGTCAAACTTTGCACGGTTAATGACCAAAAAAGCCCATCAATTGGGAATGCATAATACGACGTTTTACAATGCTTCAGGTTTACCTCATAAACATCAAAAAACCACTGCACGAGATATGGCTACACTTTCACGAGCTCTTTATTATCACTTTCCGCTTTATTATCGCTATTTTAATACCAAGCTTTTTTCCTTTCGCGGCCGTCAGTATAAAAATCATAATCATCTTTTAGGTAAGGTACCAGGTGTGGATGGAATCAAAACCGGCTTTACCTGTGCAGCAGGTTTCAATTTAGCAGCTTCTGCCGCACGCGGTGGACGTCGATTAATCGGGGTTGTCTTGGGGGGGAAAACGCGACAATGGCGTGATAAGCATATGACGGATTTATTGAACGGAACTTTTCAAATTATCTTCAAAAATAAAAAGATGGGGCTCCTTCCTTTACAAAAACCAACTATGCAATTGGCAGCTGCCACCTCAACATATGAACCCTCAGATCTGCAAGATTTAGCAGACCCTTTACCAGAGCCTATTTTAAAAACAGCAAAACCTATTTTTAAGGAAAAGCAAAACTGGGCTGTGCAGGTTGGCGCCTTTAGTCAGGCCCATCTCGCCCATAAAGCTGCCACTAACACCCAGTCTCAGATGAGGCTTCTTAAAAATACCCGAGTCTCAATCAGCAGCAGCAAGACACGGCGTAAACAGCTCTATCGTGCAAAGTTACTGGGTCTTTCTAAAAACCAGGCCCACCAAGTCTGTCAGGCTTTAAATCAGATTGGCCGAGATTGTATTGCCCTGCAGCCTTGAAGTTAATCAAGGCCAGTTGTCTTGTTCTCAAAAGATCATTCTTGATAAATCAGAGAGGAAGATATTATTCGTAATGCGACCACATACTCATAACCTTGATAATTTTTTCAGCTTCCTTAACTTCGTAAATTAAGCGATGCTGAATATTGATACGTCTTGAATATAAATTTTGTAGCTCACCTACAAGCTTTTCATAGGGGGGAGGATTCTGATAAGGATTTTCAAGAAGAATATCTAGTAAGGCTCTTACCTTTAATTTAAGATCGCTTTTCGAAACTTTTTCAAAATCTTTCAATGACCTCTTGGAATGAACAATTGCCCAGCTTACCATTTTAAGTCTGCATCAGGCGTACATTCCTCAATTGACGTATCTATGCCTTCCTTGAGATCTTGATAGAGGCCAGGAATTTGCATAATATAAAATGTTTCTTGCATGGCATTAAAGTCTTCTTCTGAAAGTAAGACAGCGTTATTGTGTCGTCCATGAATATGGACAGGTTTGTGATACTGCGCTACTTGATCAATAAGTTTGAAAAGGTTGGCGCGAGCCTCTGAAATGCTGAGAGTGTCCATTTGATGACTTCCTTTAAGTTGTACTAGTTATAGTACCGTACCAGTAAATGGTACTAATGTCAAAAAAAATGCTTGCTGGAAGCAGAATTGGAGCACCTTGTTTAAGGTAAGTAAAGAATATCTAAAATATCTGAGTTTTCTTTGTGAGATTGAAAAAGGTAAAGAAAAAGGAATTTCTAGTAGGTCGTTTAGACGTAAAAATTAAGGTCGATCTAGCTTAAGCGGCTAAAAGCCTCTAAGAATTATGAAATTCCTTTGAGCTTTATCAACTGCTTTTAGAAACTGTTGACTCTCCTTTATTGTCAAATATTTGTGTTATAATAGTGTTAATAGTCTCAAAGATAACCTGGATATTTTTAATATTGCAGGTCACCAGTGCTGCTTAACTACCATAATTAGACAACTCTAAGACAATATAATCTTTTCAGAATTTTACTTAGATTTTATAGTTTTATTATCTTCCTCTTCTCTCTCCAAGAAAATTTGAGAATATGATCAGAACTATCTCAGCCTTTGATATCTTTGCCATAGGCAGAATTTATGATAAGTTTATTGATTGTATAAAATAAAAAAATGGATCTTTAATGTCGCCACCCAAAAAAGTAATCAATCTGGCTTTACAAGGAGGAGGCTCTCATGGTGCCTTTACTTGGGGAGTCCTTGATAAACTTCTTGAAGACGGACGTCTGGATATTGACGGCATATGTGGGACAAGTGCTGGTGCAATGAATGCAGTTGTCTTTGCCTATGGCAAGATGAAAGGCGGTAATGAGGCCGCTCGAGAGTTGCTGCATAAATTCTGGGAGCATATCAGTCTTGCCGGCTATCTTTTCAATCCGATTCGTCCTTTACCCTGGGAGATGTTCATCAGCGGTTGGAACATGAATCACTCACTTATTTATGCACTTTTTCAAGCGACAGCACGCGGACTTTCACCTTATCAATTTAACCCTCTCAATTTAAACCCTTTAAAGAATATATTAGAAGAGATCGTTAATTTTGAAGAACTCAGGACCTGTAATTCCGTCAAAATGTTTATTAATACAACGCAAGTCAGTACGGGACAAATTCGGATTTTCTATAATCATGAGCTTTCTGCAGATGTTATTATGGCTTCAGCGGCCCTTCCAGCTATGTATCAAGCCGTAGAAGTAGATGGTGAGCATTATTGGGATGGGGGGTATCTCGGCAATCCTGCGCTTTACCCATTAATTTACCATGCAGATGCGCTAGATATTCTCCTTATCCATATTAATCCTCAATACCGCAAAGACATTCCAAGCGAAGCAATTGAGATTGAAAACCGTATTCAAGAAATCAGCTTTAATGCTCCCTTGGTTAGCGAATTAAGAGCGATTGCATTCGTGAATAAACTGATCGAAGAAGATTGGCTAAAAGATGAACACAAAAACAAGTTAAAGCATTTAAAAATTCATTCTATCCGTCCAGATGCCGGCCTCAGCGAGCTAGGTGTCACAAGCAAGCTAAATTCTGATTGGGAGTTTCTCACGTATCTTCGTGACTTTGGGCGTGATTCTACGGAAAGTTGGCTGAAGGCTAATTATGATTATATTGGTATTAAATCGACAGTTGATATTAAAGAAAATTTTTTAACTGCAAAATCTTAAGAAACATTCCAAGCCACACTTAAATTTAAAAGAGTTTTTTTATGAAAAAAAAGATCCTCTCGTTTAAAAAATTTTTCTCCTTTCAAACAAGCTTAAAAGTTATTATAGCCTTTGCAACAGGCTTAAGTATTGGACATTATTTCTTTGAAGTTCCCTCTACCCCCCTCATTCAAACACCAAGCTACATG